>JBGSIG010000224.1:0-2195 GCA_041742655.1 Ferruginibacter sp.
AAGACTGGCCTATTTTGCAGAAATACAACATTTATAGTTCTATGTGCTACCATGGTGGTAGTGTAAGTTTAACCAATGGATTTAATAACAAAACATATCATGAACAATTGGTTAAAGATTATACTGAAGTGATTCCACTGATGGTGAAAGCGGGGTACAAAGATGTAATCTGCTTTAGTGGAAACCGCAATGGTATGGATGATGAAACAGGCCTTAAAAACTGTGTTGAAGGCCTGCAGAAAATTATCCCGCTGGCAGAAAAAAATGGCATTACCATTCAAATGGAATTGCTTAATAGTAAGGTAGATCATAAAGATTATATGTGCGATAAATCTGCCTGGGGTGTGGAACTTTGCAAACGCATTGGTTCGGAAAATTTTAAATTATTGTACGATATCTACCACATGCAGATTGATGAAGGTGATGTTATCCGTACCATACAGGATAATAATAAATATTTTGGCCATTATCATACCGGCGGGGTTCCCGGCAGGCATGAAATTGATGAAAGCCAGGAACTATATTACCCTGCAATAATGAAAGCAATTGTAGCCACAGGTTTTAAGGGCTATGTGGCCCAGGAATTTATCCCTACAGGAAAAGACAATAAAATTAAATTAGAGGCCTTAAGAAATGCTGTAATTATCTGTGATGTTTAAAAACATTATTAGTTTCTCAGTGTGTGTCATACAAGGACATTATAGATGCAGTCAGTACTTCAATTGAACTCAATATATTAAAGTTATTATTTTATGCCAGACAATACATACGATGCAATTGTAGTAGGCTCAGGAATAAGCGGAGGATGGGCTGCAAAAGAACTTACAGAAAAAGGACTAAAGGTTTTAATGCTCGAACGCGGGCGTGATATTGTACACGTAAAAGATTATGTAAATGCCAATAAAGAGGCATGGGACTATCCGCATCGGGGCGAGCGTACGCAGCAGATGATAAAAGATTACCCCGTATTAAAAAGAGATTATCCTTTAAATGAAACCAATCTTGATTACTGGGCAAGTGACAAGGACAGTCCGTATACAGAAGTAAAACGTTTCGACTGGTTCAGGGGATATCATGTAGGCGGAAGATCATTAATGTGGGGAAGGCAAAGTTACCGATTGAGTGATTTTGATTTTGAAGCCAACCTTAAAGAAGGTGTTGCAATAGATTGGCCAGTAAGATATAAGGAACTGGCTCCCTGGTACGATTATGTAGAAAAATTTGCAGGTATCAGCGGGTCAAGAGATGGGTTGCCTCAATTACCCGATGGTCAATATATGCCAGCAATGGATATGAATATTGTTGAAAAAGATGTGAGTGCAAGAATGAACACGCACTACAACAGTTACAGAAAAATGATCATTGGCCGTACCGCTAATATCACAGAACCTTTACCCGGAAGAACAAATTGCCAATATAGAAATAAATGTTGGCTGGGTTGTCCCTTTGGCGCTTACTTCAGCACACAATCTTCTACTTTACCAGCAGCTAAGGCCACAGGAAATTTAACCTTGCGGCCCTGGAGTATTGTTACAAAAGTTTTGTACGATAAAGATAAAAAAAGAGCTACTGGCGTTGAGGTGCTGGATGCTGAGGACAACAAAACTTATGTGTACAATGCCAAAATAATTTTCCTGAATGCTTCTACATTAAATAGTGCATGGATACTGATGAGTTCTGCTACCGATGTTTGGGAAGGTGGTTTGGGAAGCAGCAGCGGTGAATTAGGACATAATATAATGGATCACCATTTGGGCGTGGGCGCTAGTGGCACTATTGAAGGCTTTGAAGATAAGTATGTTTTTGGGCGTCGTGCAAATGGTATTTATATTCCAAGATATAGGAATTTATTTGGCGACAAACGTGATTATCTACGAGGATTTGGATACCAGGGAGGAGCAGACAGGGAAGGATGGAGCAGAAGTATTCCGGAATTAACTATTGGTGGTGCTTTTAAGGAAGCTCTGTCCGAACCGGGTACCTGGTCAATGGGTATGGGTGGATTTGGAGAAACATTACCTTATCATGAAAATAAAGTAACTCTTGATAATACAAGAAAAGATAAGTGGGGATTGAATGTTCTTTCAATGGATATTGAATATAAAGAAAATGAGAAAAAGATGCGGATAGATATGCAAAAAGACGCTGAAGAAATGCTCACTATCGGAGGGGTAAAAAATGTTGTGGGGTGGACG
>JBGSIG010000225.1:0-7808 GCA_041742655.1 Ferruginibacter sp.
TGGATCTAAATACTAACGTTGCCCCACTTTGAACATATTTTATGCCATCGTGGGGCTTTTCTAATATTTATTTATCACCAAATATAGACTCAGTGTGCATTACGTATTTTCAGGATGACCCTCTGTAATTTTTCAAAAAAAAGGAAATCTCTTCAAATCATAGTTCTCTGAGAACCCTCCTTCGGAGGGCAGGGAGGCTAATCAATCCAATTAATACAAACCGGGTTTCCCACATTTATGCGTTTACCCGTGTCCGTGAGCAGCCCTGTTTTTTTATCAATTTTAAAAATCACTATCTCATCACTATTTTGGTTGGCTACCAGTAAATAATTGCCCGAAGGGTCAAAATTGAAATTGCGGGGCGTTTTGCCTAAAGTAGGCTGGTAGCCAGCTACAGTGAGTTTGCCATCTTTTTTATTAATGGCGAATATGGTAATAAGGTTAGCATCGCCGCGGTTGCTGCAATATAAAAATTTACCATCAGGCGATACATGAATATCTGCAGCACCGGTTACCCCTGTAAAATCTTTTTGCAAACAACTGATGCTTTGAATTTGATTTAGTTTCCCATCGTGGTAGCCATAAGTTATTACATTGCCCGATAACTCTTCTATCAGGTATGCATATTTTTTATCGGGGGCAAAAGTAAAATGCCTTGGGCCCGATCCGGGTGCGGTGGCTACAAATGCTTCCGGTGCAGGATTCAATTTTCCTGAGTGATGGCCTATTGTATAAATCGTCACTTTATCGGTGCCTAAATTAGGCGCAAACAAATATTTATTATCGGGCGACACGACAGTTGCATGCACATGCGGGCCTTCCTGCCTTTCTTTATTGGGACCTGTTCCACTTTGTGCTATCACCTCGCTGGCGGCTTCAATAGAGCCGTTGGCCGCTACCGGAAACATGGCTAAACTACCACTGGAATAATTGCCCACAAATACCCATTTGCCCGTGTGGTCAACTGAAACATAACAGGGGTTTGTGCCACCTGAGGGGCGGGTATCCATATTCGTTAGTTTACCGGTGGTTGCATCAAAAGAAAATGCTGTCAACCCGCCACCCACTACAGTACCTGTAGTATCGGCAGTTTCATTTACCGAATACACATTTTTTTTATTGGGCGAAACAGCAAGGTAGGAGGGGTTTTTTATTTTAGCAACACTCACTAATTTACTTTCTGCAGTGGAGCCATTAAATGAATAAATATAAATGCCCTCACTTTTGCCGGAAGTGTAAGTGCCTACCAATAAATAAGGTTTTTTTTGGGCCGTAGCAAGGCAAAAGGCAAACAGGCAAGACAATAATAACTTTATATGCATGGCGGTTTCTTTTAAATGCTTAAATAATTTTTTAAGGTTGTTAAATTGAAAAAAGCGCAATCAATCCTAGCCAATCACCGTCTTCAATGCTTTGTTGATACGGGTAAAAGTTTCTTCGTGGCTTAGTGGTTCAGGAATAAATGTTTTGCCAATTACTTTTTCATACAGCTCGATGTAGCGCTTGCTGATGGTGCTTATCCAATCTTCTGTCATTTCCGGAACAGCTTGCCCTTCCTTCCCCATAAAACCATTTTCAATCAGCCATTCCCGCACAAACTCTTTACTTAATTGTTTTTGCCGCTTACCGCTGGCCTGTCTTTCTTCATAACCTTCTGCATAAAAATAGCGGCTGCTATCGGGCGTATGTATTTCATCCATTAAAAATATTTCGTCGCCTATCTTACCAAACTCATATTTGGTGTCCACCAATATCAAGCCTTGCTTTGCTGCCAGTTGCTTGCCTCTTTCAAAAAGTGCGTACGTATACTTTTCCAAGATGGCATAGTCGGCCGCATTGGCTATTCCTGTTTTAATAATATCTACTTTACTGATATCCTCGTCATGGCCAACAGATGCTTTTGTAGAAGGTGTAATAACCGGCTCGGGAAAAAAATCATTTTCGTTCATACCGTCGGGCATGGTTACGCCGCATAATACTTTAGAGCCTGATTGATAAGTGCGCCAGGCGTGCCCCGTAAGGTTGCCGCGAATTACCATCTCAACTTTAAAAGGAATACATTTTTTACCAATGGCGCTATTGGGCGTAGGTGTGCTCACTAACCAGTTGGGGCAAATATCAGCAGTTGCCTGCAACATATAAGCAGCTATCTGGTTTAAAACTTGTCCTTTAAATGGGATTGCTCTGGGCAGTATTACATCAAATGCAGAAATGCGGTTGCTTGCTATCATCACCAGCCAGTCTTCAGCAATTGTGTAAACGTCTCTTACTTTACCACTGTAAAAATTTGTTTGTCCGGTAAATTCAAATATCGCCATGAAGCTAAATTACAGGGTGCAGGTTTAATCACCAATTTACCCCGGTATTATATTTCAACAATTTTGTAAAATAAAATTTTAAAACCTTCATAACATTGCTTACTTTACTTTCAATTTACAAACTAAACAAGCTATATGAAAAAAAGTGTAACCTATTTGTGCGCTTTGGTTTTTGCAAATTGCCTGACTATTGCAGCCTTCGCTCAGTCTTCCGTTATCTCTGGTAAAATTCAAAATCAAAAAAATAGTGAAAGTATTACTGCTGTGTCAGTCACCATCAAGGGTGAAGATGGGGGTACCTTTTCGGATGACAACGGGAATTTTAAAGTGACGGTTACACAAAAATTACCGGTTACCTTAATGATTTCCGCAGTTGGCTACACAACTAAGGAACTGGTAGTAAGTAATGCCGCCGAGCCCCAGATGATAAGCCTTGAGCCAAATAATGCGTTGGGGCAGGAAGTAGTAGTTTCTGCTTCCCGTGTTTCACAAAAAATGTTAGAATCACCTGTGTCTATCGAAAGAATCAGCGCACAGAGTATTCGCAATGCACCCGCGGCAAATTTTTATGATATAGTTGCTACTTTAAAAGGTGTGGACGTTACCACCTCTTCTTTAACTTTCAAAACACCCACCACCCGTGGATTTGGTGGTAGCGGTAATGTACGCTTTAATCAACTTGTAGACGGCATGGACAACCAGGCGCCGGGTTTAAACTTTTCTGTTGGCGCAATTATTGGTCTAAATGCGTTGGATATTGACAACATAGAATTGTTGCCAGGTGCCTCTTCTGCGTTATATGGCCCTGGTGGTATGAATGGCACTATGCTGATGACCAGTAAAAACCCTTTCAAATACCAGGGATTGTCTTTTGAAGTAAAAGAAGGTTTGATGCACAACGGTAGTAATTCAGCATATCCGCCCTCTTTATACACTAACTGGTCTTTAAGATGGGCACAAAAAGTATCTGATAAATTTGCGTTTAAAATTACCACCGAATTTATACAGGCAAAAGACTGGATTGCCCAGGATGACAGGAATTATGATGTGCAGAATACCGAAGTTATCGCTGGTACAAGAACGACAGATCCCAACTATAATGGTATAAATGTTTATGGAGATGAAACAACAGCAGATATTCGTCAGGTATTGTATGGCGCTGCAGCCGCTGCTCCCTTTTTAGCACCTTTCATAAGCACCCTCACTACTCAACCATTGTTTGTTTCACGTACAGGCTACACAGAAAAAGAAGTGATAGATCCAAACACGGTGAATTATAAATTGGGTGGCTCGTTAAATTATAAAATTAATGCCAATACAGAAGCCATTTTAGCTGGTTACTGGGGTACCGGAAACACCGTTTACACAGCCGCTTCAAGGTATTCTATCAAGAATTTTAAGATGGGGCAATACAAGTTTGAATTGCTAAGTAAGAACTGGATGTTTCGTGCATATACTACACAGGAGAATGCCGGCGACACCTACAGTCTTGGTGCCACAACGCAGGTGTTTAATGAAGTTTGGAAGCCTAGTGGCGGAGCAACAGGATGGTATGCACAATATGGGCAGGCTTATTTAAATGCCATGCTGGGCGGGGCAACAGAGCAAGCCGCTAATAATGCGGCAAGGGCTGTTGCAGATGTTGGAAGGCCTGCTGCAGGATCACCTGAATTTGATGCTATTTATAACAAGGTTAGAACTATACCATCTCCTGCTGGTGGTTTATTATTAGACAGGTCAGACCTATATGCCGCAGAAGGAAGTTACAATTTATCGTCACTTACTCATTCATTTGCTGATATTATCATAGGCGCCAACATTAAAAAATATAGTTTGAATTCGCAGGGGACCTTATTCGCCGACACTGCAGGACCTATTGGAATTAGAGAGGGCGGCGTATTTATACAATTATCAAAGTCGTTAGGTAACAAACTTAATTTAACAGCTTCGGGCCGCTACGATAAAAACCAAAACTTCGCCGGCCGTTTTACACCAAGGCTTACAGCGTTGTATAAAGTTGCTGACAACAATAATATCCGCTTTTCTTATCAAACTGCCTACCGGTTTCCTTCCAATCAAATGCAGTGGATTAATTTAATTCTACCTTCTTATAACTTAATTGGAGGAAATGAGGCCTTTATTAATATTTACAATTTCGACACCAACCAAGCTTATTACCAGGATTCACTGGCCAATGGTAAAGTGGTAGAGTTTAATTTTACTACGTTAAAGCCAGAATCGCTGAGTTCTCTCGAATTAGGGTATAAAGGGTTATTGATGGATTCGAAATTAATGATAGATGCGTTTGGGTATATCGGTCAATATACTAACTTCCTGGCACGAACCTTCATAATACAAAGAAGGGTTGGTATTCCTGAACTGGATAAGGGTCAGATTTATTCTGTACCTGTTAACTCTACCGAAAAAGTAAAAACCTATGGTTTCGGTATCGGGTTAAGTTACATCCTGCCACGTAATTTTGCAGTTAACGCCAATTTTGCTTCAGATAACTTAACAGAAGTTCCTGAAAATCTTATTACCAATTTTAATTCGCCAAAATATAAAACAAATATCAGCCTTTCAAATTCAGGGTTTGGCAAAGGCGGCCTTGTAGGATTTAATTTGGCATACAGGTGGCAGGATGGGTTTTATTATCAGGGAGATGTAGCAACAGGTAATGTGCCGTCGGTGCAAACACTCGATCTCCAGATCAGTTATAAAATACCTAAAGTAAAGTCTATTATTAAATTCGGCGCTAACAATTTGCTGAACCAGTACTACTACAATGGATTGAGCAATTCTTATGTAGGCGGCTTATATTATCTCAGTTTTGGGTATAATGTTTATTGATAAAAGTAAAAACACAGGATGGCTTTTTTTAAAATTAAAAATTAGTGTATGAAATATATAGTTCAAAAAATTAATAATAGTTTGTTGATAATTGTTTCGGCAGTATTGGTTTTATCGTCGTGCAACAAAGCGCCGGAGGAATTTCCGGAGCCGCCAGTTGTGCCACCAACAGGTTTATCATTGGGAGAGACGTTAGCTGCTACACCAACCGACAGTCTTTATTTGCGGCTTATTATTAAGGCGGGTATGTTGCCCTTGATTAGTAATAAAGCTACAACCTACACCATGTTTGTGCCGGATAATAATGCTATGAAACTGTTTATAAATGCTATTTCAGGTGGGCTTGTTCCACTGAACGCACCTGACGCAGTTTTTTCAGGGTTTATTACGGCTAACATTCCGGTGGCGTCGGCCCAGGGTATTGTAGGCTATAATATTACAGGCCAGGCCTTGCCTTTGGCTGATATTCCGGCTACATTTCCCAACCTGCAATATCCTACTATTTTAAACCCGGCCCCATCAATAAGTGCGCTTTTAAGATTAACCACATTTCCAACAACACGTAATGGTGCATGGATAAATAATATTCCACTAATCTCTTCAAACATCTTTACAGCAAATGGAGTTATTTACAATACTGCCGCTGTACCCACACCACCGCAACGCTATTTGTGGGACAGAATAAATACTGACCCTAATTTAACTTATTTAAAAGCGGCTATTAACAGGGCTGATAGCGGTACTGCTGCGCCAGGTTTTCTGCAAGGGGTGTTGTTAAACATTGGTGCTAACCTCACTGTATTTGCGCCAACAGATTTAGCTTTCCAGGTAACGCTTACAGGCGCTATTTACCAGGCGCTGGTGGCAATGGGAGTTCCCGCTGCAACGGCTTATGCCCAGGCAACTGCATTGGCTTCTTCACCCGAGGTATTCAGCAACCCGGCATTGTTTGGGGTTCTAACTGCACAAACAGTGCAGGGAATTGTGGTTTATCACATCCTGGGCAACAGGGCCTATACAAACAATTTTCCTGTAACAACTACTAATTATCCCACGTTACTAAATGGAGCGGTGCCTTCTCATCCGGGTATCGGTTTAACGGCAGTGTTCGGTACACCATTTGTTACGTCGGCAACGGTAAAAGGTGCTGCCAATGCAACTGCGGCAAATGTTATTATCAATGCGTCGCCTCTGATGCCCGACCCAATAGGTACCAGCGATCAACAATATTTAAATGGCGTGATTCAGGAAATAGACCAGGTTCTATTGCCTCAATAAAGAATATAAATTCAACAAAAAAGGGCTTCATTTTGTGAAGCCTTTTTTATGTATTATCGTAGAACTGCTGGATTTATTTCTCACCAGTAACTGGATAAGCCACCTCTTTAGGTACGGTTCCGACGAAGTCGGAATTGGAAAAATGGCGCATCCAAATTTTTCCAAAGTAGCGAAAGCTGTGGCGTTCCAGTTACCCAGCCCGCCGGCTGGGGAGGCGAAAACAATAAGTTTAAAAGTGTTAATGTACTACCCAAACTTTTGCAATAAGAAAAATAAATTTGGAAATAATTATTCATCGTGTAAAAAATACAAATGCAAATAGAAACGCTGTTGACGCCGATTATTTTGACACTAATCGCTGGGGTAGGACAATGTCCTGTCAGCCTTGCATAAACCCCCGATGTTTATAGGCGGTGCTGGTTATTTAAACGGTACACAAAACTGAAAGATGCTATACAAAATGAATATGCCAAAAGGAAAGATATTGTCTTAGGATGAGTAATGTCACCACCTATAATTTGGCGTAAAAAATTGTATATTAAAAGCATAAAAGCAATTGCCGATACTGATCCAATTGCTTATATAAACATTCCATTTAATTGTGTTTTGCTTAAGAGGCAGATAATTAAAAAGTATAGACAAAATGAGGGCAACGAAAAAATAAAACTAAACATTAACATCGCAAAAAAGGCTGGAATAAAGTCGCCAATGTTACTGAATTCATGATAGAATTGTATAAAAATTGACTGTAATAACGGAGCAACTAATATTGTAGTCAACCAAACTTTAAAAGGATAATATGTCATTTTGAACTGTGTCGGTGATAATGCTTTAGCTAACACCTGTGTTTCTATCGTACGCATAAAAGCCAGGTGGCCTAAACATTAAACCTAAAATGCATTACGTCTCCGTCATGCACTATATATTCTTTTCCTTCAATTCTTAACCGACCGTTTTCTCTGCAGGCAGCTTCCGATTTATACGTGATAAAGTCTTCATAAGCAATTACCTCCGCTTTAATAAATCCTTTTTCAAAATCAGTATGTATTACACTGGCCGCCTGTGGCGCTTTCCAGCCCTGGTGAATGGTCCATGCCCTTACTTCCTGCACACCTGCGGTGAAGTAAGTTGAAAGGTTTAATAATTTATAAGTTGAATGTATTAACCTGTCTAACGCGGGTTCTTCCATTTTGTATTCTTCCATAAACATGGCCTTGTCATCAGCACTATCCATTTCAGCAATTTGTGCTTCAATGGCATTGGTCATAATGATGGCCTCTGCATTTTCTTTTTTCACCGCTTCAATCAATGCATCAGAATATTTATTGCCGGTATGCATACTTGCTTCATCAACATTGGCCA
>JBGSIG010000226.1:0-9556 GCA_041742655.1 Ferruginibacter sp.
GGCATTTGTAGATACCACTGCCCAGCCGTTGGCACTAATCTCCGGCTTTATGCGGCCATCGGCAACCGGCCCCCTGCTGCTAAAATTTGCTATGCTATAATCCCTTGCATTCATAGCACCAACGGTAAGCACATTTTTAGCGCACTGCCAGCCAGATTTTATTGTACCAAAAGAAGCGGGGAAAGCATCGCATGCAAGGTTTCCATCATTGCCTGCAGCTACTACGTGCAACAACTGTTTGTACCTGCCTATTTGTTTATCGGCATAATTACTTAGTACATCATAAATGCCTTCGCCGGGGCAGTTGTCGAGTCCGGAATAATAAGAATTATTAGTGAGCACCATATCATTATCTGTAATATAAGTAGGCGTATTGGTGATGATATTGCTAAAGAGTTGGTTTATCAGGGTAGCCTTAGGTGCCATACCATGATATCGTACGTCGATAATACCGGCGCCAGCAGTGGTTCCTGCTACATGTGTTCCATGATTGTCCGGCTTCCATGGCGTGCGCACAATTAACCGGCCCGAAAAATCAACATGGGTAGAAACATCGGCATTGTCACCGATACCAATGGTAACTCCCTTTCCATTTAAATTTCGTCCGCCCACAGCGTTTAAAGCGTCGATGCCATGTACCGCCGTGCTATTATAGTTAAGCGGCTTATCATACAGTACCTGTAAATTAAGCGTGTACACAAACGGTAAAGCGGCAATGGCTTCAACATTATTTTTACTGGCTTCAATAAAAATAATATTTTCAGAGTCATACTTTGTTTCAATTACAACTGCACCAATCTTCTGTAGCTCTTTTTGTACGATGTCTTTTTGTAATGTTGTGGAATAGGAAATTGCCACCGCAACACCCGCTGCTTTATCATTCGGTTGTAGGTAATTGCTCAATTGCTTGCTGATTTTGTAAGCTGCCGGAACCATATTGATTGAACCGATCCCAAATTGCCTGGCTGTGCTGAAATTAAAGTTTTTTTGGATCGATGCCATGTAGGCATTTCCTGGTAGATAGGTTTCTAATTTTATTCCTGCATTTTGTAAACTGTCCTGTAAACGCCTGGCAGGTAAAGCAGCAAACTGCACCACCACATAAAAGTTATCTCCAAAAAGTGCCGGTGAAATAGCTTCCTTTTTAAACCCCTGCTTTTGCACATTGTTACCGGTTATAAAATTGCCATTGGCAAAACGGATTGATTGCTCCTGTGCCTGCGCCTGTATTGAAGAAATAAAAGAAAAAATCAGTAAAAAACGATAGTAGCATTTTTTCATCAAAAACAATTTATGGCAGATTTTTGGTTCCACATTATTTAAATAGTCAAATATAAATTTTTGCAAATTTGCAATTCAAGCTTGTAAACGTTTTTGTTGCCGGCTGTATTGCAATCTATCGCCGTATTTACGGGATATTTGGTTTTGCCGTTAAGGCGTTTACTATTCCTCCGCTGTAGGCGATGGCACCGCCTGCAAATGGCAAAACAAAGCGACATACGATTGCTATCGGATTTTAAATGCACCCGTCTTTCGTGGTATAATATTGCCAATCCATATCTTTGCGAACGGATGAATCTGGAAGTGCTGCTGAACGAATACAAAAATGACCCCCGCTGTTTAAAAATAGTGGAAGGAATTTCGTTGCCTGAACCAAAGCATATCCATCTGTCCGGCCTGCATGGAAGTTCAACAGAATTTGTTATTTCAGGTGTTTTTAATCATGCGGATGCTGCCAAATTAAACCATCTTGTTATTGTAAGAGACGCAGAAGAAGCCGCGTATTTTCACAACACATTAGAAAATATTACTGGTGCTTTAGATATCTTTTATTTCCCTTCTTCTTTTAAAAATAAAAAAAATTACCGGTTGCTCAACAGCAGCCATGTAATGTTGCGCACCGAAGCTTTAACAAAAATTGTAGCTTCCGGCAATGCACATGGCATTAATAAAAAAATAATCGTTACCTATCCGGAAGCTCTGTTTGAAAAAGTTGTTTTATCAAAAACGCTTTCCGAAAATATCATTTCCATCAAACAGGCAGAAACGATTGATGTAAATGGAATGTTGTCCAGGTTTGTAGACTATGGTTTTGAGCGCACTGATTTTGTGTACGAACCCGGCCAGTTTGCTGTAAGGGGCGGTATATTGGACATCTACTCGTTCGGAAACGAACGGCCTTACAGAATTGAGTTGTTTGGCAACGACGTAGACAGCATCCGTTTTTTTGATCCTGAGTCTCAGTTGAGTGAACGAAAATTACTTCAGGTAAACATTATTCCCAACGTAGATAAATTGCAAAAGGAAAGTGACAGCGAAACGGGTGAACGGGTTTCACTATTGGAATTTTTGCCGGAAAACACAGTTGTTTGGACAGAAGACTGGCAATTTATTAAAGAAAAAATTGAACAACAGGAAGAAGATGTGGAATTGTTTATAGCCATTACCAATACTGTAAAAGATGATAAAAAACAACCGTTTGATGAGGACGGTGAAATAAATGAACGGCTCGATGTTAGTGAAAATGATTTTGTAAAAGCAACGGTTTTGGAAGCGCAAATTAAAGAAAGAAATATTATTGAAATTGCGCACAAACCATTTTTTGCAACCTCAATCTTTCCAGATGGCGGGTTGGCAAAAGTAAATTTTCACATCACAGAACAACCTGCATTTAATCGCCAGTTTGACCTTTTAATAAAAAACTTAAACGAATACGAACAAAAAAAATACAATATTTTCCTGTTTGCAGATAATCCAAAACAACTGGAAAGACTGCACATCATTTTCACTGATCTTAACGCAGCCATAAATGTAATTCCTGTAACCACTTCTATTCATCATGGTTTTATTGACGACGATCTTAAAGTGGTTTGTTACACTGATCATCAAATATTTCAACGCTACCACAAATACAAGGTAAAGCAGGCATTCAGCAAGAATAAAGCGCTTACGCTGAAAATGTTGCGGGAGTTGCAGCCCGGTGATTATGTTACGCACATTGACCATGGAGTGGGTGTGTACAGTGGCTTACAGAAAATTGAAGCCAATGGAAAAATGCAGGAAGCCGTACGCATTCAATATAAAGACGGTGACCTTTTATATGTAAATATTTCCAGCTTGCATAAAATTGGCAAGTACAGCGGTAAGGAAGGAACCATTCCTAAAATGAATAAGCTGGGCAGCGATGTATGGAATAAATTAAAAGAAAAAACCAAGAAGCAGGTAAAAGATATTGCAACAGATTTAATAAAACTGTATGCAGAAAGAAAGAGCCAGGAAGGCTTTGCCTTTAGTCCGGATAATTATATGCAAACCGAACTGGAAGCCAGTTTTATTTATGAAGATACCCCAGACCAGGGCAAAGCTACCGAAGATGTAAAACGCGATATGGAAAAACCCTCACCCATGGACAGGTTGGTTTGTGGTGATGTTGGTTTCGGTAAAACAGAAATAGCTATTCGTGCCGCCTTTAAAAGTTGTTGCGATGGTAAACAGGCTGCTGTATTGGTACCTACTACCATCCTTGCATACCAACATTTTAAAACCTTTGGAGACCGGTTGAAAGATTTTCCCGTTACCGTAGACTATATTAACCGTTTTAAATCGGCAAAGGAAAAAAAAGAAACCTTGCAAAAAGTGGCTGACGGTAAAATAGACATCATCATTGGAACCCACTCTTTATTGGGCAAAGAGATGAAGTTTAAAGACCTCGGCATTATGATCGTTGATGAAGAACAAAAATTTGGTGTCGCCGCAAAAGAAAAATTAAAGCAGTTAAGAACAACGGTAGATTCGCTTACACTAACAGCAACGCCTATACCAAGAACCCTGCAATTTAGTTTAATGGGTGCAAGAGACTTAAGCATCATTAATACTCCGCCACCGAACAGGCAACCTATACAAACAGAGGTAATGATTTTTAATGAAGATGCCATCCGTGATATCATTTATTATGAAACAGAGAGAGGCGGACAGGTATTCTTCATTCACAACAGGGTAAAAGGGCTGCAGGAAATGAAGAGTTTGATACAGGGCCTTTGCCCCGATGTGAGCATTGCTTTTGCCCATGGCCAAATGGATGGCGACGACCTGGAAGATACCATCCTTGATTTTATGGATAAGAAATATGATGTGCTGGTGTGTACCAACATTGTGGAAAGTGGTGTTGATATTCCGAACGTGAATACTATTATTGTAAACAATGCCCACCAGTTTGGCTTAAGTGATTTGCACCAGTTGAGAGGAAGAGTTGGCCGTAGCAATAAAAAAGCTTTTTGTTATTTGGTGGCTCCGTCACTAAGTACTCTACCACCTGATAGCCGAAAGCGTTTAAGCACGCTGGAACAATACAGTGATTTAGGAAGTGGTTTTCAAATTGCGATGAGAGACCTTGACATACGCGGTGCCGGCAATATGCTGGGCGGCGAACAAAGCGGCTTTATTGCAGAGATAGGTTTTGAAATGTACCAGAAAATTTTAGATGAAGCCATCCGTGAATTAAAGCGAACATCGTTTAAAGAGTTGTACAAAGAAGAAATTCAACAACAGGATGATTTTGTGAGTGACTGTACCATTGATACTGACCTGGAAATAATGATCCCGGACAGCTATGTAGAAAGTGTTACAGAAAGACTGAGTCTATACAGCAGGTTGGATAACTGTGAAAATGAAACCGAATTGCTAGAATTTCATAAAGAAATGGCAGATCGTTTTGGGCCCATTCCAGCATCGGTTGAAGATCTTTTTACAACAGTAAGATGTCGCAGGATGGCCGTAAATCTCGGTTTTGAAAAGATGTTGTTGAAAAATGATACATTAAAATGCTTCTTCGTAAGCAACCCTGACTCGCCCTATTTTCAAAGTGAAACATTTCTTGGCTTACTGCAATTTTTACAAAAGGGCACCAATAAAGCTAAATTAAAACAGGTCGGTAAAAATGGTATATTAGTAGTGGAAGATGTTAAAGAGATGAATGATCTTTTTAGCTTTTTAAGTAAAATGGAGCGGAGTATTTCTACCGGCACAGTTAAATCACCCAATTATATATAAAGCTTTCAAAGAAATTTTTACAAGGGATCCAATGAACAAAAAGGCTACCCGGTTGGATAGCCTTTAAAATTTTTTCCAAACTGAATTACCAGGCTTTTTTAGCAACACCGTTTTTTACAGCTTCTAATGCTGTCGCTTCGCTAAGCATTGTAGTCATTTTGTTGCCTTTGCCGTCGTTACCCTGGGCCATGTATCCGCCACGGGCTGTTTTGGTTATTACTGCATCCTGCAATGGAACGTTTTTTTCTTTCGTTTTCATGCAATAGGCTGTTAACATTTTTGACATTTTCTAAAATTTATGGTTAGTAAATATGGGTTGAAGTAGTAAGCTTCAGGCTACAAGCTACATAAATTATTGGTTTTAGCAAAAATTTGTAGTAAGAAGCCCTAAAGCACATCCTTATTAAACATCTATTTTGGCGTACCGGGCATGCGTTTCAATGAATTCCCTTCTTGGTGGTACTTCATCCCCCATTAGCATGCTAAATACCCTGTCAGCCTCGGCAGCACTTTCAATTGTTACCTGTTTTAATGTCCTGGTGGCCGGGTTCATAGTAGTTTCCCACAATTGTTCTGCATTCATCTCACCCAAACCTTTATACCGCTGTGTAGTTACGCTGTCATCTTTTCCCTGCCCAAATTGAGCTATCAACACTTTTCTTTCTTCATCTGTCCAGGCATAATCCTGGTCTTTTCCTTTTTTAACAAGATACAGCGGAGGCTGGGCAATATATACATAGCCCTGTTCTACCAATGCCGTCATATACCTGAAAATAAAAGTAAGTATAAGTGTGGCAATGTGGCTTCCATCCACATCGGCATCCGTCATAATAATTAATTTATGATAACGGAGTTTCGAAATATCTAAGGCTTTAGGATCGTCAGGCGTACCAATTTTAACGCCCAAAGCCGTGAACATATTTCTTATTTCCTCATTATCGTAAATTTTATGTTCCATTGCTTTTTCAACATTCAGTATTTTACCTCTTAATGGTAATATTGCCTGGTAACTTCTATCCCTGCCCTGTTTGGCGGTACCGCCTGCCGAATCTCCCTCTACGAGATATAGCTCACAACGGTGCGGATCTTTATCACTACAATCAGCCAACTTGCCTGGCAGGCCTCCACCCGTTAGCACGCTTTTACGCTGTACCATTTCACGGGCCTTTTTTGCTGCTGCTCTTGCCTGCGCTGCCAATATCACTTTTTGAATGATGGTTTTGGCGTCTTTGGGATTTTCCTCCAAATAAGCAACCAACACACGGCTTAGCGTGCTATCTACTACACCCATCACCTCACTATTTCCTAATTTGGTTTTAGTCTGTCCTTCAAATTGCGGCTCCGGTACTTTTACTGAGATGATAGCACTTAAACCCTCTCTGAAATCATCGCCTTCTATTTCAACTTTTGCTTTTTCAAACATCCCCTCTTTTTCACCATAGCTTTTAAATACCCTAGTTATGGAACGACGAAACCCTGCCACATGAGTACCGCCTTCTATTGTATTGATATTGTTTACATAACTAAAAAGATGTTCCTGGTAGCCGGTGTTGTACATCATAGCAACTTCTACCATTACATTGCTGTTAGCATCGTGCCCATCGCAGTAAATAACTGTTGGTAAAAGAGCATTGCGGTTAGCGTTTTTGTCTAACATTTCTACAAACTCTACAATTCCACCCTCGCTATAAAACGTTTTAGTGTAGGTGCTGCCATCGTCTTCTTTCTCTCTAAGATCAATTAAGTTTATGGTGATTTTCCTGTTTAAGAAAGCAAGCTCCCTTAAACGGCCTTCCAATATTTCTCTTTTATAAATACTTTCTGTAAAAATGCTCATGTCAGGCCAAAAATGTACTCTTGTTCCGGTAGCATCTGCAGTGCCAACTTCCCTTACCGCATATTGCGGTACACCTTTTGAATATTCCTGCTCAAATTTTTTACCTTCTCTTTTAACGGTAACATGAAGTTTAATACTTAATGCATTTACACAACTAACTCCCACTCCGTGTAAACCGCCCGAAACCTTATACGAGCCTTTATCGAATTTACCGCCAGCATGCAAAACAGTCATTACTACTTCTAAGGCGCTACGGTTTTCTTTGGTGTGCATACCAGTTGGTATACCCCGTCCGTCATCTTCAACGGTGATTGAATTATCTTCGTTAATGGTTACGGTAATATTTTTACAATAACCCGCCAGTGCTTCATCGATGGAATTGTCTACTACTTCGTAAACAAGGTGATGGAGGCCTTTTACGCCAATATCGCCAATGTACATTGCAGGACGCTTACGTACCGCTTCCAAACCTTCTAAAACCTGTATACTATCTGCTTCGTAGCCGCCGGTAACAGATGGGCTTTTTACCGGTATAATTTCTTCAGTGTCTGTACTCATACTTAAGGGCAAATTCTCTTTATGATTTTTAATTTCTAAATCCGTGCAAATATAAGGAAAATCAGGTGTTTAAGGTGATTAGCCTCATTCGTTTTAAGATTGTTTTATACAAAGATTTCCACAAATAAAAAAGGCTGTATTTATTAAAAAACTTTTAGAGATATCAATGTGCTTTTCTATTATAACACTCTGAAAATATTGCTAGGTGGCACCATTCTGAATTGCTTTGAACACTATTCGCAAAATCAGACAAAACAATGATAATTAAGTTGCGGGTTATAGCGTATATTTGCATCGAAATTTATCAATGAATCAAAAACCGGATATATTAAATATTGCACATAAACAGCCATTCATGTACAATGAGTTGGATGTGTTGCAGGATATTGATCGTTCCGTACCCGGATCAGTTCACTATTCTATCAAACGTTACCGAAAAGAAACACAATGGAATATGGACGATACCGGCATGTTGGTATATCACTACGAAAAAAATAATCCTGATGCCCACTACCTGGAATTAAAGTTTTGTGTTACCGGCAATGTTTATTGTCGTGAAAAGAATGCCGAATGTGATTTTTGTAAGTTAAATGCGTCCAAAAATTGCATTGAGAAGGTAAATAGCGTCGATGTGTTAAGTTTTAGTTTTAAGCCATCATACCTCACCCAGTTTGTGAGGGGTAAAAAGCAACGTAACATATCAGACGAAGTTTTATCCTTTACACATACCACCTCTTTCTCTAAATTGTTACCTCTTTGTGGTAAAACAAGAATGGCCATTGAAGGATTGCTAAACCATACTTATACAGATACTTTAGAGAATATTTTTATAAATGCCCAAACACAGATTTTGTTGTTATACAGCATGGATTGTATGCTGGGTGATAAAGAAGAGGTATTTACGTGTAAATTTTTGGCAAATGCGGCAGATAGGGATAAAATCACCAAAGCAAGGGAGGTTTTAATTCAACATATTGGTGAACCGCTTACCATCAAAGAATTGAGCCGTAAAGTGGCAATTAATGAATGTTACCTCAAGAAAGGTTTTAAAGAAATGTTTGGCACAACAATATTTGATTTTTATCAAAGCCAGCGTATGGAACACGCAAAATACCTATTATATGATAAGGGTCTTAGTGTTACCGAGGTCTCGGCATTGTTGGGGTATTCTTCCATCTCGCATTTTAGCACAGCATTTAAAAAACATACAGGAATTAAACCTTGCGAGCTTCTGCTTAGGTAATTTTAAAATGCTTAATAATAAAAAGGGCATTCTGAATAGAACGCCCTTCTTGGTTTTAACACCTATATAAGTATTCAATAAAACATCATTTCAAATCAAGTGTAAGATGTTTTAAAAAGCTCATTATCAAGAGGATATTAAAAAAATTGGATAAAAGCGGAACAACAATAAGTTTGCAATTATAAAATAAACGGGAGTAGGAGTACTCCCGTTTTTACCCTAATAAAACCCTAAACCAGCAAAAATTTTGAACTTATATTTAGCAAACCGTTCTTGTATATTTTAAAAAAGAATTATAGTCAGTCGCAATCAAGAAAAAATGAGCCAATTCTATGCCAAACGAAAATAATGTGCAAAACTTCAAAAAATAATTTTCTCCTTGATTCTGGTCTATTTTTCATTGGTTTAAATAGGCCCTATTTTACTAACTTTGCAGCCATTTTTAAAGTTAGATTGAAGGAAATAATATGTCAGCCAAATACAAAGAATACCAGCAGCTCAACTTACCGGTTATAGGAGAAGAAATACTGGAAAAATGGAAAAAAAGTGGTGCGTTTGAAAAAAGCATTGATTTAAGGGACGGTCACACTCCTTTTGTTTTCTACGAGGGCCCCCCAAGCGCAAATGGTATGCCCGGTATTCACCATGTAATTTCAAGAACTTTAAAAGACCTTGTCTGTCGTTATAAAACCATGCAGGGTTTCCAGGTAAACCGTAAAGGAGGATGGGATACACACGGTTTGCCCATTGAACTGGGAGTAGAAAAAGAGTTGGGCATTACCAAGGAAGATATCGGCAAAAAAATAAGCGTAGAAGATTATAATAAAAAATGCCGCGAGGTGGTAATGCGCTTTAAGGATAAATGGGAT
>JBGSIG010000227.1:0-2971 GCA_041742655.1 Ferruginibacter sp.
TTTTACTTCTTACTTATTTCAACATGTTTATCCAGGCATCAAAGACTGGAAGAAGATTAACACCTGCCGGTAAAAGAATTGCGCCTGGTACTATCCAAAATTACAAATATGCTATGCGGCTTTTAAAGGAATTTGAAACAAAGAAGGGCATAGAGTTAAGGATATTGCTATTGCACAGGGCTTCTTTACGTATCATTCAGAAAGAAAAAAATTACTGGTCAAGGTTTTTTATTCAGTTCTCAAATTTCTTGTATAAAGAGAAGGGCTACTACGATAATGCTGTAGGTAATAACTTGAAAATAATAAAAACAGTTTTCAATTACCTGCAAACAGAAAAAGGATTTAGTATTGGCAACTATCATAAATCATTTAAAGTGCCGCCACAAACCACCGTTCCTATTGTGTTGTACCCCGAACAATTGAATTTTCTGATTTCGAATACTGCGTTTGAAAACGTACTAAATCCTTACCTGAAAAGGGCAAAGGATATATTTGTTTTTGGCTGCACTGTTGGTTTACGGGTGAGTGATTTAATGGCCCTTAAAAAAAGTAACTTAATGTACACTGACAAAGAAGTTTGGCTGATTATTAATACCAAAAAAACGGGTACAGAAGTAAGAATACCCTTGCCTGCTTATGCACTACAGATTATTGAGCGATATAAAAGAAACGCAGGAAGGTATTTACTGCCACGATTAGCGGCCGCTAATTTAAATGTACAGGTAAAAAAGTTGGTAGAAAAAGCCGGGTGGACAAATACATTAACTAAAACAATCAACAGGCAGGGAAAAGTAATAGAAATTAAAAATAAAAATGGTACACCATGGAAATTCCATCAGCATATTACCGCCCATACCATGCGGCGTACCGCTATTACCACACTGCTAATTATGGGTGTTCCAGAGTTGATAGTTCGTAAAATATCAGGCCATGCACCTGGTAGTAAAGAGTTTTACAAATACGTGGCCATCTCCCAACAATACCTTAACCAGGAAGTACAAAACGCTTACAAAAAACTTGTTGAAGACCCCGCTTTTTCGTTGTCGAAATGATCAGTTTAAATTTAAAAAAATGTATTTAATATTGGCCATTTTAAGCCATATTGGCTATATTTAAGCACTATTTCAGTTCTTTGAAACTCTTTATAGTAAAGGGTTAACTAGCAATTTCATTACTATCCGTTCGGATTAACCATGAATGGTTTATCAAGTAAAGGGGCTGGGAAATTGCAAAATAAATATAGGTTTAACGGCAAAGAAGAACAGCGCCAGGAGTTTAATGATGGTAGTGGTTTAGAATGGTTAGATTATGGAGCTAGAATGTATGATAGCCAGTTTGGACGTTGGACCACAATTGACCCGTTAGCCGAAAAAAAATCATGGCTATCCTCCTACAATTATTGTAGTAATAATCCAATCAATAATATTGACCCAAAAGGTCTAACAGATTTTACATTGAATAAAAAAACAGGAAAGGTTACTCAAGTAGGTGAAAAAAATGACGCCCCTGATAGAATACTAAAAACGAAAAGAAATGGAGAAGTTAGGAAAAAAAATAACGGAGAGGCAAAAGTTGCAATTGACGGTATAGAACAAGGTATTTTAAAAGATGGGATGAATTTTAAATCGAACGATAACCTCATTGATGTCGGAGGGAAGGGGCAACCTTCTATCCAGGGTGTCGAATCATTTGCTTTGAAATTATCTGTATATGTCGGAAAAGAAATAGGCGGTGCCTATTTTTCCAAAGACGGAGTATCTACCACCACACAGATATCGATTGGCAAGTATCAAGACAATGATATGACAACAACAAAATCCAACGGTAGTAATTTATGGAACTATTTTCATGGAAGTGATGAATCCAATAGATTTACTTTGACAGGATTCTTTCATACTCATCCAAGTACAAATATTAATGTTTCAGATAGAATTGTGCCGTCTGATCAAGATTTAAGTGTGAGGGACGCAGATCATAAACAAGTCAATCCCAATCTTAAATATTATATAATTACTGAACCGTTAAATTATGGCGACCCCTATCCATATAAAATTGATTATACAACCGGGTTTTCATATCGATTAAAATAAATCATACCAAAAAAATGGGAAAAGACATTTTTATTAGGGTTACAATATTGCTAGCAATTGTAAGCTGTAGTACACCAAAAAGGGCATTAACGCAAAGCAGTAGTGAAAATGATCCTATAAAAAACGCCATTATAGACTTTTCCAACACAGGCAAGCTTTATAAAAAGGATTCTGTGTTTTCTGTCGAAATGCTCGGACTATCAAATGATAAAAATGTCATTGCTGTAAGGATTGGAAAAAATAATAGAAAATTGCTTTTAACCAAGGATGCTAAGGTTGGAAGTAAAGGCAAGCTACCATCTCGCTACATCGAAAAAGATGGAAAGCTTTTTTTTTGGTGGGATGATGATTACATATTAACAGCAAAAGCCCTTTCGATTTTTAATAAATATGATCTCCTACAAGATGATAAGGACGGGGCAATTAAAATCCCTGATTCATTTGTTGACGATTCTCAGAAAGCAGTTCATTATTATTTTTGCAAAGAAGACTTATCCACATACAAAAAAATTATTACGAATAAAGGAATAGGATATTATGATGCGCCGCATTTAAACTGTAATAATATCTTAAACAAATAAAAAATAAAGCCTTAGAAATGAAGCCTTTGCCTCCGTGGTTGGTGTGTACGAAGAATCATTTTACTCTCCAAGGTCGGTGTCCCACCGACCTGTAGCTAAATGAATCATGTTGCTAAAAAAATGCAGGGTCATCCTGAAAATACGTAATGCACACTGAGTATATATTTGGTGATAAATAAATATTAGAAAAGCCCCACGATGGCATAAAATATGTTCAAAGTGGGGCAACGTTAGTATTTAGATCCATGACAAATTTACTATTTCCCCATCAAAATTTACTGCACGAAAGATTTTTGCAAA
>JBGSIG010000228.1:0-1778 GCA_041742655.1 Ferruginibacter sp.
TTCACACCAACCTGGGGTGTCGGTACAATTGATAATTGTGTAACAATTCCTGCATCGCCAACCAATGCGGCATTTGTTCAGGCTCATTACGACGCCATTTCATTGGGAGCCGAATCATTCTCTGTTGAAATGTGGTTTAAATCATCTGGTGGTGCTGTTGATTGGTATTTGATACACAAAGGAAGTCATGTGGCCAATGCAACTACCGGAGCAACCGGTAAATGGTTCGGAATTCAGTACAATAAAATAGGGAGCAACGACAGGTTGACCTGGGGAATTGATGATAATGTTACGAAAACTGATTTGAATGTAACAGGCTCTACCTATTTCAATAACACCTGGCATCATTTGGTTTGTATGCGCGATGTGGAAGCTGATGCCATAAAAACTTATGTTGATGGTTTGTTGAAAGGCTCAAAAACTGATGCCACCGGGAATATTGGTCAGATAGAAAATCTTGTTTTAGGAAATACCAATGTCAATTTTATAAATGCATTTGGAGGCTCCATCGACGAAGTCTCGATTTATAAAGGTGCATTAACAGCCGAGGAAGTGCTTGAAAATTACAACAATGGATTGAAAACGGGTCTCTTTTCACCCAAATTAAGTGCTCATTTTAGCTCATTTCCCAACCCTTTTGTAAATGAATTGAACATAATTGTACCCGATCTAAATGAAAAGTGGGTTGAAATTCAATTACATGCTATTTCAGGACAATTGCTATTGACGAAGAAAGTCCGTATTTCAAATAATTTACTAACAATAAATGGATTGGATATTTTGGATAAGGGAGTTTATATTTGCACCCTGAAATCTGCCAAAAACGAAACGTTATCTATAAAGCTTGTGAAATAAGACGATCGTCAACCGATATTTTTTGCATTTGGTTTTGAATGATGTAAATTCCTTCTGATAGTTTTGCATTTACTAATTCTTCATTTACAGGGATTCTACAATTGAAACATATCGATTTTCGTTATGTTTCAATTGTAGAATCCCTGTTCGTTAGTCCTGATAGCTAATGTGGGACAAAGAGAAAGGAGTAGCAATCCCAAACGTAGGGGCAGCCTGTTGTCCCGATTTGTCGGGTTCATCAAGCCAAAGAGATAAGGCGTTTGAATGGATTAAAACTTTTGTTCGTCAATGAATCTTTCAAATGATTTCCAATATTTGTCAATGTAAATGTCGTAGTCAATTTCAACTCTGCCTGAATAACTTTCCATAATTTGTGAAGTCACTTTCGAAGGTTTTCTAAAGTCTTTACAAGCTAAATAGATTTCTCTTTCACTGTCAGCTGTTTGTCTCCCCACGTACAAATATCCTTCATGATCCTTTAATTCAGCTAACAGTTTATCTTCAAATTCGTCCAGTAGTTGATATGTTTCATCATCAGGCATTCCATTATTATCTTCACCATCAAATTTGATTGTCACTGTAAAAATCCAGGGGTGTGACGCTTTTCTGTCCCATTTCAACAAATCTGTATTTATTGCTGCAATTAGTTTGTTTCCACTGTTTAAATCAGCTTTTAAAACTGAACATACATCATCGGCGGTATCGTATCTAATTCCGTCATATTTTTCAACAAATTCTTTTTGCCTCCATATCAGATAGTGTTTCAGCTTTTCAATAGGTATAAGCTTTTGATTGCTTTCTCTGCCTGTAATGGTAATGCTATCAATGGTGGTCAACGATTCTAATTCACCCAATAAATTGTCGAGATAAATATAAACCCCGTTAGTTACAGTTGTTTTATCGTCCTCGCTGTAATTATCATA
>JBGSIG010000229.1:0-4456 GCA_041742655.1 Ferruginibacter sp.
GGCCATTAAACGTTATTTCTTTTGAATCCTTTTTCTCACCTGCCATTGCAAGTATATCTTTTAGTTTTACGCCTGTCCACCTCGCATTGCCCATAGCACCATTCTTCCACTGGCCGCCTGGCACCCGGGGATCAAAAAAACTTCTTGCATTGCCTGCACATTGGCATAAGGCGGTAATGGTATGTGGAGTGAATTTTGTTTTTAGATCATTCAACGAAAGCGCCAGTTCCTTCTCAACATTACCACCAATGCGCAAACGGAAGGTATCTGCATTTACCGAAGACGGCAGGCCAGCAAGGTGCCAACGCACAAAAAAAGCTTTATTAGGGGTATAGTCCTGCAGAAAATATTGTAATGGTGTTTCCAGGTTTGGCGGCCTGTCTGTAAGTAACAACAACGAGTCCTTACCTTCCGGTTTTACCCATCCGATTGCTATCGGATCAACCTGTGCACTTTCACTGGCAATATTAAGAGGTACTGCTTTTTTTGTATTGCAAGAAAAAAGTATTCCTGCAAACAGCGTTAAATAAAGAAAATTTTTCAATGGCAGAGTTGCTTTAAAATGGTAGAAATGTTGCTTTGTAAAAATACAATATTATAAACAGCAAATAATTTTTCCTGCGCTGTTATGATTTTTCCCAACACATGTGTATTTCTCGTCCGATAAATATTGCATTCCCTAAGGTTACCTACCCTAACATTTTAATTTAAGATTTCAAAAACTCCATTTAAGAAGTTAGCAACCCTTAATCCAAAACTGCTTTCACAACCAACATTAATAATTAAATCATTCATTACCAGCTGCACCTTCGCAGCTGTTGAAAACTGCACAACATAGTTAACAAGGTGCAATGGTTGGAGGTAACCGCACAGCAGAAGAAGAAAAGATATCTCAATTTTATAGTGAGAACAGGCCCTCCCTTTTATGGAATGATTTTGTGAGAAAGGCTATAGGAAACAAACATTTGGACGCATGGAAAACAGCAAGGCTATTTGCTTTGATGCATGTTTGCATGGCAGAAAGTAACAACGCTTGTTTTAATACTAGCTATCATTTCTATTCCTGGAGGCATGAAACAGCCATTCGCCTTGCTGCAACTGACTACAATGACAACACACAACCCGACGCAGCGTGGGTGCCTTCTAAGATAGAAAATCCATCTTCACACACTCCACCAGTACCTTCTTATGTAACGGCCTTTGCTGTTTATGGCGGCGCTACGGCAGAAATGCTACGGCTTTTCTTTGGCTCAGATGAAACTTCAATAAAAATCACCACCACTTCAACAAATCCTGTTGTTGCTGATCCGAAGCCAAGCTTTCATTATACAAGCTATTCAAAAGCGGCAAGAGACAATTCGCTCAGCATGATCTATTCAGGTTGGGATTTTAGAAAGTCTGCCCTTGATGGTGAAAAAATGGGGAAACAGATTGCCGAATACGTGTTCACGCATCATTTTGGGGGAAAATGATGTTGTTCAATTACCTGGCGTTCTACATTAAATAAAATGCTGGTTTTGATGGCGCAGGTGTTCCGAAAGGTTCATTTGCGCCTTTTAATACTTTGGCGGCAGCCGGTAGACCTGTTGAAAAAAAGGCAACTTCATTGCTGGAGCCACCTTTTTTTATCCTTTCAAAATATTCAGCGCAACAGGCCCAATGGCTCGTTTCAATTTTTGAAAAACATCGAAACAATTAACGCTAATCCTTTAACCCAAGGTATTTTTTTACTGCGTTGTAGTCGTTCCAGTCTACTACGGTTGCGTAACGCCCACCTGTTTTAACTCCGCCTGGAATTAGTACATACCGGTACTGAAAATTATTGGCGCCGTTTTCCGTATAAGAACTTACATCATCGCTTGCCCCCAAAAGAATAGCCTGATCAGAAAAATAAGGATTGATGGTGACCCCAAGAAAAACATCATATGTTGGCAGGCTTACCACCAACTTTTCTCCTGCCGCATCGCTGCCATAGTTCCAATAAACTTTCATTTCACCCCGGTCTAAAATCGAGTCAACTAATTCCGGAGCATCAATATCACCAAACCAAATCTCGCTCGTGGCGTCCTGCTCGAAACTTACGTCCAACCATTCTGAGTATTTTACATTCGCAATTCCTATAGGCCCAATTGGACCTACCGGACCTGCGGGGCCCACTGGGCCTTCGGGACCCACAGGCCCTTCTTTTGAACACGAAGTCATAAAAAATGATGCGGCAACAATTGCCACACTGAAGATTTTTAGAAATTTGTTTTGCATAAGCTTTTAGTTTTTTGGTGAATAAGTTGTTTTCCGCAACGGGCTAACCATTTTGTTAAGCAGGAACGGACTGTTATTAAAAAATAAATTTAAGCAAACTTTCAGGAGTTGGGGCAGAAATGGTAGATTCTTTTTGTGGATGGAAATTTTGTGCAATTTCAAAACGTTTATTAAAAGGGTTGCAAAATAACGTAAAGCCAAAAAAGAACAGTTCCGTGACCAACAATCCATTTATCCTTCGTGGGTTGAAAGTGTTCGTAAATAAAATACTGAATTGTAAAAAATCTACTTGAACGAAAGCCAGGCCCTGAAAAGCATTGAAATAAGTATGAAAAAAAGACGTAGTAAATAAGTTGCCTTTTTTCTGTTTAATGAAGAGGCTGTTAAAAACACCAACGCATTTTTTCCCACAAAGTGGCTGTTGCACTTGCAGCAAAAGAATAGGAAAAATATCGAATCGCTCAGAATAAATTGATGCAGGTCGAACTATGTTTCGAAAAAAAAGATTAATGATGAAAAAACAAAAGCCTTTCAAAAAAAAGAGTTGCCTCTTTCTTGGGCAGTTCGCAACGATGCGTTAAATCAGGCTACCCCAATGTAATGCTCCATATTCTCAATAATGAATTTCTGCTCTTCAATAATATATTTCACTACATCACCAATAGAAACCAAGCCCATCAGTTTTTCATTTTCAACAACCGGCAAATGCCTTATGAAATTATCAGTCATCAACGCCATGCATTCATCAATAGTACTGGCAGTTGTTACCGTAATCACACTGCCGCTCATGATATCGCCCACATATGTTTCTTTTGATTGCTTCCCTTTTAGAATCACTTTTCGTGCATAATCCCTCTCTGTGAAAATACCAATGAGTTTTTCGTTTTCGACCACTAACAATGAACTCACATTTTTTTCAACCAAAATCTCCAGTGCATTGTAAACTGAAGTAAGCGGACTGATTGAAAAAATGATGTTGCCTTTCGATTTTAAAATTTGATGAACTGCTCCCATAAAAAAATTTTTAAAAGTGAAAGTAAAAAGTCTATCCAACTAGTATTAAAGAAATCTGTAGTTATCCTTATTTTATCAGCTTACAACTATACTTATTAGAGGATGTGGAGTTTATCAATAAACAATATTGCAGGATCTTGGAAATCAATTATTGAAGGTAATCAATTTTTATGGAAATTAAAATTTGAGCCAGCAAGCAATTTTAAATTCGCAAATTATAGTATATTGTTTAAGAATTAGCAGGCCGCTAAACATGATTAACCGAAACAATTTTTACAAGCTCCAGTTTTTTCAGGAGTTGTACAGATAATTTGTGAATAGATAATGAAATTTATTTTTATTGCATGCCAGCTTACATTAAAATAAAAAAAGGCTTGAACATCAAACTTGCAGGCGAAGCTGCGAAGGCAATCTCGAGCCTGCCCCTTCCGGAAATATTTGCCATTAAACCAGGCGATTTTTACGGTGTTACTCCTAAATTACTTGTTAAAGAGGGAGATGAAGTTTATGCGGGCACTCCTTTATTTTACGATAAAAATAATGAGGACATTAAATTTTGTTCTCCCTGTAGTGGCGAAGTAATTGAAATTCTCCGTGGCGATAAAAGAAGAATTCTGGAAATTAAGATTCTGGCAGATAAGGAAATTAAATATACCCTTTTCAATAAATCGAACCCAACAGATTTGACAAGAGAGCAAGTGACACAAGCCTTATTGAACAGCGGCACTTGGTCTTTCATCCGGCAACGGCCATTCGGTATCATTGCCAACCCCCACGAAATACCAAAATCCATTTTTATACCTGCATTCGATAGTAACCCGCTTGCTCCCGATAATGATTTTATTATGCAGGGCAACAACCTCGATTTTCAAACCGGCGTTGATGCCTTAAAAAAACTAACAGATGGGAAAGTACACCTGAATGTAAAAGCAGATGGTTCACCTGCAGCCATTTTTACAGATGCGACAGGTGTGCAGTTGAATAAAATATCGGGGCCCCACCCTGCGGGCAATGTGGGTGTACAAATACACCATATTGACCCCGTAAACAAAGGAGAAGCAGTTTGGTACATTAACCCGCAGGATGTACTAATTGTTGGAAAATTATTTAATGAAGGAAAATTTGATGCATCAAGAGTGATTGCCTTAACCGGCTCGCAGGTTAAGGAACCAAAATATTATAA
>JBGSIG010000230.1:0-3866 GCA_041742655.1 Ferruginibacter sp.
AACTATCCGCCTCTGAAATACCCAGGGCATCCCGTTTATTGAGAACGGTATTATCCATAGTAACAGACCCATTAATTACCACCAGGAAAACTCCATTCCCCTTAAATTTGTTATCGTATACCAATTCCTTTCCGGCCTGCAAATTTGTTAGTGCAAATCGGGCATCCTGGTTTATCCACAATCCATTGTCCGCATCATCTGGACTAACTACAAATTGCCATTTATTAATTCTTTCGCCAACATCAAAAGTTCGTTGATCGTAGCGGGGCTTTATATTATTTTGTTTAGGAAAAAGCCAAACCTGGAAAAGTGTAACAGGCTCTGTGGCAGATTCGTTTGCCTCTGAATGCTGAACACCCGTACCAGCACTCATAATTTGCACATCGCCTGCTTTAATAACACCCTGCCCGCCAGTGCTGTCTTTGTGTTTTAAGGCTCCGCTAAAGGGAATGGTAACAATTTCCATATTATCATGCGGATGCGTTGGAAAAGCACCACCACCTGCAATATAATCGTCGTTTAATACTCTTAAAGCCCCAAAATGAACATTCTTAGGGTTATGATACTGCCCAAAACTAAAGTAGTAATTGGGCTTTAGCCAGCCATAATCACCCTTACCTCTATCGGCTTCTTTATACAATAATGTTTTCATGATTTTTGCTTTTAAATTATTCAATGTTTAAACATCAAATTAAATGCCAGACTGGTATACTGACATTGTTGCAAAACTCCGGCAAGTTTCTTAAGCAACGAGGTAGTTAATTGAAACTAGTCATCTCATTGTAATCTAACGTGTTGGATGTATCCTCTTCACGGCTTTCGTTGTATTCAACTATAAAGTTATTGCGGCCTTCACCTGTTGCTATCAGCAAATACCGTTGTTGGGAGAGCTCAAGTAGACTAAGAAACAGAAAAAGGGCGTGAATTCTGTCCTGGCAAACTTCAAATATTTTTTC
The DNA here is from genome assembly GCA_041742655.1 of Ferruginibacter sp. GTDB lineage: Bacteria > Bacteroidota > Bacteroidia > Chitinophagales > Chitinophagaceae > Ferruginibacter. The sequence goes on from JBGSIG010000230.1 coordinate 957, forward strand.
AAAAGAAGCATTTTTGGACGTGCGGCAGGTGGTGAGTATATAATCACGGCTTTCCTCCATGGTGTAATTATATTGAACCACAGTGTGTACAGGTTTATTATTTTTATCATGCAGCCGTTGTACAACCTTTTCAAAGGCCTTCATCAGTTTAAATAAAGTTACAGCCTGTATCTCCGTTCCCTCTCCTGCGTCCTCTCCAATTTGGGACAGTTCCCGTTGCAGGTTTCCTCTTTTAATCATCAGCATTCTGACCTCTTCCATTTCGGCCATTTTTGCCGAAGCTTCTTTAAACCGCTTGTACTCTAATATTTTATTGATCAATTCCTGGCGGGGATCAATTTCATTTCCCTGATCATCAATTTCCTTACGCGGAATCAGCATTTTTGCTTTAATGCGCATTAATGTACTGATGAACAAAATAAATTCGCTGCTAAGTTCAATATTCAGGCTTTCTGTGTTATGAATATAATCAAGGAAGTCGTCGGTTATCTTAGTAATTGGGATATTATAAATATCCAGTTCATCTCTTTCAATAAAAAAAAGCAACAGATCAAAGGGACCTTCAAATTGATCGAGTTTTATCTGGTATGAAGTTGGTGTCAAAATAAAAATTTATTAGTGCTTTAATATAGATTGCCGGAAAATTAAACATTTATTTTGTTGTGGCAGGCGGTTTTGGTTTATTGTTAAAATTATATGCAAATCCAATTCCCATTAACTGCAGAATCTGCGGTGCCGGCCCTTTAGCTGGATTTACATTTTTGGTATCATTGTCATAAATAATATCAAGATTAATATTAAAATTAATCAGTTTGGAAATTTTTGCCACAAAGGTGGTACTAAAATAAATATCTACATCCTGTGGTTTATTCAAATAGTTAGAAAACAGTTCCAGCTTGGATTTCAATGCCATGTTGTCACTGAATTTTTTCAGAAAATTTACCGAAGCAAATGCTCCAAATTCCTGCAGCGCATTTTTATCAGCAGGCACTCCATATAACGGTGCCAACATCCTGTCTGGCACAATAACCCATCTTCCGGTAATCGGTGAGATAAAAAAAGAAAGGTAGTCAGTGGCAGCATAATCGAGACCTGGAGAAAGTATTACATAAGTAGGTTGAAATGTTTTTGAGGTAAGTGACGCTGTGTCAACTCCAGCGGCAGTCTTATCATATACATAGCCATTTGCAAACTGACTGCGCATATTTGTATATAGGGAGACATTAAGTTTTTTTGTAAGTGCATACCCATATTTACTGGAAATGTATAAAAGATCGCTCGATTTACGATTTCCCAGGCTGGTGGTATTTACCAGTCCATAAGCAAGGTTAAGTGTATTGTCCCAGGAGTGTTTATCTTTTTTGTAAAAAGCATACAAGTTTGCAGTTCCGTTAAGAGAAAAACTAAAGTTTTCCCCGCCCGCACTCCAGTTACTTAAGGCTCCCTGGTTGATGGTAAGAGAAAGAATCCCACCGATTTTCCAGAGGCGTGGTATGGTGTCAGTTTCATCAACTATCATGGATTTTTCCGTTTCAACCTTCATGTCTTTTACAGTGGCATCTTGTGCCGTTACAGTTGTCGTTGCAGTCAGTGCCAATAAGAATAGTAAACGATTCATCTATTATTTTTTGGGGGGATTAAATTTAGTTTAGGTGTTGCAAAGATAGCCAGTTTTGATTTTTACTTTTTCAATTCATCTCTTATTTCCATTAGTAATTTGTCGGTACTAGAAGGTTCTGCTGGCGCGGCGGGGGCTGCCTCTTTCTTCTTAATAGTACTATTCATTGCTTTAATGATGATAAATAACACCAGCGCAATTAAAATAAAGTCTATCACCGCTTGCAGAAATTCGCCAACCGGAAATGTAGTGGTACCTATCATGAACTTAACGTCTGCCATTCCGCCTTTTCCTAAAAGGAGACTGATGATGGGCATAATGATAGCATTAGTCAACCCAGTTACAATTTTGCCAAATGCGCCGCCGATAATCACCGCCACAGCAAGGTCCACAATGTTACCTTTCATTGCAAACTCTTTAAATTCTTTAATAAATCCCATAATAGTATATTTTTAAATGTTTAAACAACGTTTTACACTAGCGTCACAAAAGTAATTTTTTATTACTATGTTGCCGTTACGCGGGCAAAAAAAACATGTTTTGTTAATAAAAATATTGAATGTTGCATCAGGTATTTGTAGAATTAAGTCGCATACCATAAATAAATGAACAAAAACTTAGTTAACTGGCTAATATTTTTTACCCTCTCTTTAACATGGGGCAGCAGTTTTATTTTGATGAAATTGGGGCTTCAACAACTTACTTCTTACCAGGTAGCTGCTTTGCGCATTTTATCTGCAGGGCTTATTTTACTACCTACAACGTTAAAATATATTGGCAGCATTCCTACAAAAAAGCTGGTGCTGGTTTTCTTATCAGGAAGCCTTGGTAGTTTAATACCTGCCTTTCTATTTTGCATAGCAGAAGAAAAAGTAGACAGTGCGCTGGCAGGCACCCTAAACTCACTGACACCTATTTTTGTAATCATAACAGGAGCTATTTTCTACAATATTAAGGTGCCCGGTAACAAAATAACTGGAATAATAATTGCATTTACAGGCTGCTTTTTATTATTGCTTAGTAAAGGTAGTTTCACTGTAAATCAACAATTTTCTTCAGTGCTATTAATAATATTGGCAACAATTTTTTATGGCTTTAATGTTAATATGGTTTCACAAAACCTGCTCCACATTCCCTCTTTACGCATTGCCGCTATTGCGCTCAGTTTAAATGCTGTGCCCGCACTTTTGGTACTAATTTTTACTGGCTATTTTAGTATTTCATTCCGATCGCATGAAATATTAATGGCATCGGGTGCTGCGGTAGTCTTAGGTATTGTGGGAACCGCCGTC
>JBGSIG010000231.1:0-2240 GCA_041742655.1 Ferruginibacter sp.
GCCTTGCGGGGATTGTTCTCCAACATTATGATGTTCACTTTATCCATTATCATCATGGGTGTATTGCTTGCTTTTGCAGAGGAAGTAAAAAAAGCCATCCGTGCATTTATGCAAAAATTATTAGGCAACCGCAGCGAGGAATATACTTTGGTGATTATTCAAACAGTACGCAATGTTGCCAAAGGAATTTTAGGCGTAGCATTTATCCAGTTTATAATTATTGGTATTTGTTTTGTGCTGGCAGGCGTTCCGTTTGCAGGCGTATGGGCATTGCTGGTTTTTTTACTGGCGTTGGTACAGTTGCCCGGGGCATTGGTAGCCATCCCGGTAATCATATATATATATTCAGTAAAAGAGCCATTGCCGGCTACCTTTTGGTCGGTAGTCATTCTTATTGCCGGCTTAAGTGATAACGTGTTAAAGCCATTATTAATGGGTAAGGGAGCACCCGTGCCAATGCTTGTAATTTTCCTTGGTGCCCTTGGCGGATTTATGCTTTCAGGTTTTATCGGTTTGTTTACAGGGGCTATCGTACTCTCCTTAACTTATAAATTAGGCAGCATGTGGATTCAAAATAATGGTACAGTATTTCCTGTCCAAACTACAGAATAACCTTTACAACAAGTATTATCTATTCCGGGCTTTAGCCAAAATACTCTTTGGCCAAAGCCCATTTTTTTAGTTAAATTTATTTTTAATCATTTGATTAAATTATTTGTTTAATTTAAATGAACAAATTAAATTGCAGCACAATTGAACAACATCATGCCTGCAAAAAAAGTCAACCAATCACCTGGCATCAATGCCGAAGCGAAGATAAAAGCCGCAGCACGGGTAGTTTTTCATAAAAAAGGATTTGCCGCTGCCCGCACAAGGGATATCGCCGAAGAGGCTGGAATTAACCTTGCTTTACTTAATTATTATTTCCGCAGTAAAGAAAAACTCTTTGAGCTCATTATGTTTGAGACATTATCCGGTTTTATGCAAAACATGGCAATGTTGTTTAATGATGAAAGCACTACATTAGAAAAGAAAGTGGAAGGGATGGCTGAAAAATATATTGACCTTTTTGCCCTGGAGCCGGAAATACCGCTATTTATCATGAGTGAATTAAAAAATAATGCAACTGGGTTTATAGAAAAACTGCCGATCTTAAATGTTATTATGAAATCAGCTTTTATCAGGCAATACCAGGCAGCAGTTGACAAGGGGAAAATTACAGAGCCAAATCCGCTGCATTTTATTATGAACCTGATGGGCATGGTAATCTTTCCTTTCATAGGCAGCCCGATGCTTAAAAAAATAGGTAATCTTAAAGATAAACAATTTGATAAACTGATGCAGGAGCGTAAAAAATTAATACCAATATGGGTAAACGCCATGCTTAAAGCAAAATAATTTTTTAATGATTAAAGCAACAGATTTAAATATGATAAAGTCATACACTGTAGCCCTTATATGTTCGCTGGCAATTGTTGCTTCAGCAAAAGCGCAAATACTTACCATTGATAGTTGTTATGCACTGGCAGTAAGAAATTATCCTTTAATAAAACAATACGAGCTAATTGAAAAAACAAAGGAATATACTTTAAGCAATGCCGGCAAAGCTTACCTGCCGCAGGTTAGCATTACTGCTATAGAGGGATATGTTTTTGGCGACCTGCCTTCATTTGGTGCACCTGGCAGCGGCAGCAGCAGCAATTTTAAATTTATTGGACTGGGCCAGGTAAATCAAATGATATGGGATGGCGGCGCAACTAAAACACAAAAGAATCTTATCAATGCGTCAGCCGAAACGGATAAAGCTTCTGTTGATGTAGCGTTACATGAGCTGCGGTCAAGAGTAAACCAACTTTACTTCGGTGTATTATTGGTAGATGAACAACTGAAGCAATTGGAAGTGCATCATGCCCTCCTCAGCAATAATATCAACCGCATAAAACAATTGAAAGATAACGGGCTTGCTTATACAACCGATGTGGATGAAATCAGGGTTGAACAATTAAAGCTCAATCAGCAAAAAACGGAACTCAACTATACACGCAATGGATTTGTAACAATGCTTTCACTAATGATAGGTGCAAAGATCAATGAGCAAATATCATTGCAAAGGCCAGTAGTAAGCGATGAACTTTCTGAAATATCAATCAACCGTCCGGAGCTTTATTTGTATAAAAGCCAGCGCAACCTGGTAAATGCCCAGGCAGAAATGCAGCGTGTGAACCTTATGCCTAAAATAG
>JBGSIG010000232.1:0-2004 GCA_041742655.1 Ferruginibacter sp.
CTCTTCGATCTCTTTATCAACGATGGGAGAGAGCCCTTGATTGATCATCTCGACCTTGCTGGCAATCACATCAACGGCAACTACCTCATGGTGTTGTGCCAGCAATACAGCATTAGACAAGCCAACATATCCAGTACCGGCTATAGCTACTTTCATTATTATTTCCTGTATTTAATAAAACCATTCACTGCATACCAAGAAAAATACCAGATACTTTTAAATACATCTAAGCCGACGACATCACGGTACAAACGCCATTGATAGCAAGCGGCATTTAATTTGTTTTGCGACATGCCACTGTCAGTACGGTAGTGTGCCAGAACCTCGGGTAGACCGTGAGCTGTATCGCATAATTTCAGCAGCATCAGCCATAATCCCATATCTTGGCGCTTGCGGATTAGTGGCATATTTTGACGGCCGAGTTTTTCTGCATTAAACATAACGGTTAAACAACCAATCACACAACCATACAATAATTGGTCATAGGTAATGCGCAGAGGTGGAATGATTTCTCCTCCCATGCCCTCTGCAGAGAATTTTTGGTAGCCCGTGTAGGTAAAAACTGCTCCCGTTTGTTCCATGTATGCCACTTGAGTGCTGAGTTTATTCGGCAGCCAAAGATCATCCGCATCTAAAAAGGCAATGTATTTACCCGTTGACCTGTTAATAGATTGATTACGAGAAACGGCAGCACCTGAATTAACTTGATTAATTTCAATGTTGATACGTGGATCTTCGCTAGCCAAACACTTTACTAACTCCACTGTATTATCGGTGGAAGCATCGTCAGTAATCAACAACTCCCAAAAAAGGTAGTCCTGCTGCTGCACACTTTTAATGCTGCGAACAATAGTATCAGCAGAATTATAAGACGGCATAATAATGGATACTTTTTCCATATGAATAAAATCCATAATTTTTTATTTTGCTTTCTTGTATAGAAAAATGTAAGGCCAAAAATGACCTATTTTTTTACGATGTTTGAACCAAAAATAAAAACTAGCAAATACACAAAATGGAAATCCATAGAGCTCTCTAAAGAGCATAGCTCTAGAAACTACACTCCCTGGACTTGAATACACTCCACCAGAACTTTCAGCAGGATGAACAACATACAGTACAGGTGAGAATATAAAATTTAAATTTTTCGTATTTTTTAGCAATCGGTTAAGAAAAACTGGCTCATCACATAAGTTATTTTCCGTTCCAGCCCCCATATTGATAGGAAATCTGGCATTTGCATTCTTTATCTGATTTATGTTAGCAATAATCTGAATTGTACCAACATTCAAAACCGTTCGTATTTTATTACTCTGATTCACATTGTATTTTTTCAGTATTGCACCATCAGGAGATTTAACAGAGGATATAAATACGTCTAGTGGATCAGCTTTTTCAATTAGTGATAAGGCATGAGTGATAGAGTCTTCTGGTATGAACACATCATCATCCATAAACCATATCCAATCCGTCTTGGTATTAGCAATTGCTTTATTCCTACTGAGAGCAACACCATGACCATCAATCCTTAACAAGGAAACATTCTTTGGAAAGGAAAAGCTCTTATCCGTTGATGATTGCCACAGTATTATATACTCGACTCTGAGATCAAAGCTGAAGTATAAAAAATTATTTATTCTGTCACCAAAAGTAGACAGTGCAACAGTTAATTTAGAATCAATGTTCATTTATAAATTAATTCTCATGTTTATCTTTACGTGCATTCATTATTAACAATGTTATTCCTATTATAGATGAATGTAGAACTGATGATATCGTCTCAGCTTGCACAGAGCATACTATAATCGTGAAACTCAGGAATAACCAACGACCTCTAACATTGGGAGCAAGTTTAAAATACACGAACGAAAAAATGAAAAAATAAATTACTAAACCATAAATTCCTCTATGAGTATAAGTGTATATGTATTCAGAATCAACAACAAGAGTTGTCTCATAAATAGCCCCGCCGAAAATAACACTACTCATCTTATTTAATGCACT
>JBGSIG010000233.1:0-3719 GCA_041742655.1 Ferruginibacter sp.
GTGTTTTCTGAAACTGCTGCTAAAAAATACTTTGGTTCTACTGATCCGGTTGGTCAAACGGTATTGCTTACCGAAGGTGGTTTTAGCGCAAAAGTAACTGGGGTTATGCGGGATATGCCAGATAACTCGCAGGTAAAAGGCGATATGCTGGTTTCGATGACAACGCTTACGCAGGAATTTAATAAAGGGCTCGATGGGCAGTGGGGCAATTATGGCAACAGGTCGTACCTTCTGTTAAAACCCAACGCCAACGCGAAAACACTACAAACTAAATTTCCCGCTTTTTTAGAAAAGTTCAACGGTGACGAAATGAAACAATTGCAGATGTATCCCACCTTGATACTGGAACCTTTAAAAGATGTGTACCTGCGTTCTACAAGGGATGGAAGTAAAACAGGCAATATCACCAATGTATATATTTTTACGATTGTAGCGATATTTATTCTACTGATCGCCTGTTTCAATTTTGTAAATCTTACCACTGCACGTTCTCCTGAGAGGGCGAAAGAAGTAGGTATACGTAAAGTAGCGGGCGCATTGAAAGGGCAACTGGCCGCACAATTTATTGGCGAGAGTATTATACTTTGTTTAATTGCTTTTATATTATCCCTTATTCTTTCTGCTGCTTTGTTACCGCTTTTCAACCAGCTCTCGGGAAAAATTATCAGCCACAATATTTTCTCTCATCCGCAATATTTATCAGTGCTGTTTGGTGCTGCAATCGGCATCGGCATTTTAGCAGGTATTTATCCGGCGTTGGTGTTATCATCCTTTCAACCGGTTGCCGTTTTAAAGGGCCGCTTCACTACCGGTTTTAAAGGAACTATTTTACGCAAAGGTTTGGTGGTAGTTCAATTCACTATCTCCATTGCATTAATTATTGCCACCATTGTGGTGTATAACCAAATGAATTATATGCGTAGCCAGGATCTCGGATTTAGTAAGGACCAAAAGCTAATCATAGATACCCATGGCGATTCTTCAAAACTTTTTTTTAAACAAGCCGTTTCCACTATAGCCGGCGTGCTGTCAACATCAATGGCAGGCAGTGTGCCGGGCGGAGGAAACCCGGGTGCTTATTCTAAAGTAGAAAATGCAAAAGGCGATATGCAGATTGCCAATCTCGATCTTTATTTTGTTGATTTTGATTATATACCACAGTTTAAAATGAAGATGCTGGCGGGCCGTGCTTTTTCGAAAGACTATGGCACTGATACTACACAGGCAATGGTTGTAAATGAGGCGGCCATGAAAATGTTTGGCTATAGTTCGCCGGAACAAATTGTTGGTAAAAAATTCGACCAGTGGGGCAGAAACGGCACTGTGATTGGCGTGGTAAAAGATTTTCATTTCCGCTCTTTACAGGAAGTGATAAAGCCTATCAGCATTCGCATTGAGCCCAATGGCTGCGACCTTGTTTCTATCAATCTTGCCGGAACAAATTTGCCTGCTACTATTGCCGCGATTGAAAAAAAATGGAAAACAATGATACCGAATCGGCCTTTCAGATATTATTTTTTAGATGAGTTTTTCGACAAACAATACCGCAGTGAAGACAGGTTTGGAAGGTTGTTTTTGAACTTTTCAATCCTGGCTATTTTTATTTCCTGCCTTGGTTTGCTTGGCCTTGCAAGTTATAGTACTATGCAGCGTACCAAGGAAATTGGTGTGCGCAAAGTACTCGGTGCGAGTGTAGCAAGTATAGTAAACCTATTGTCGATCGATTTCCTGAAGTTGGTTGTCATTTCTTTAATTATTGCAGGGCCAATTGCATGGTATTTTATGCACAAATGGTTGCAGGGCTTTGCGTATAGAATTGATATTGGATGGGTAGTGTTTTTCGAAGCCGCTTTAACGGCCATCATTATAGCATTGTTAACAGTAAGCTTCCAGGCAATTAAAGCTGCAGTGGCAAACCCGGTGAAGTCGTTGCGAACGGAGTGAGTAAAGCGAACATCGATTTTTTCTTAGGAATGAAAAGTTTACGAACAGAATAAAAAATATAGCCATGATTAAGAATTATTTCATTGTCGCCTGGCGCAATATTATCAAACGCCGTTTCAATTCTTTTGTGAATATTATTGGCCTGTCCATTGGTATCCTGTTTACTTTTTTAATTGGGGCGTATGTGTGGAATGAGCTGCAGGTAAATAACAAATTGAAGAATGCTAAAAATCAATATATACTATTAAGTGATTGGAAAGATGTCAATGCCGGAGTAGGCATCACAACTTTTGGTCCCCTGGCTAAAAGATTAAAAGAAGATTATCCAAATCTTGTTGCCAATTATTACCGGGGCGATTTTATTACACAAATAGTTTCAAAAGGCGATAAGCATTTACGTGAAGGGATAGACGTTGGGGATAGTACACTTCTTACCATGTATGGATTTGAATTGCTGCATGGCAATTATCGGACTGCTATGAATAATCCTTACTCTGTGGTACTCACAGCAGATAAGGCCATTAAATATTTTGGTAGAACCGATGTGGTGGGAGAAACTATCAGCATCCAAAGTTTTTCAAATACCTTACATGAATTTTTAATTACCGGCGTACTTAAAGAAATTCCGGAAAATTCAGTAACAGATTTAAACAATGAAAATCATCACCGGTTTTTTATTCCTGCAAGTACTTTTTCCTATTTCCCACGGCCAGACAGGGAGGACTGGGCAAACACTGATATTCCATCCTATATAGAATTAAAAAATGGGGTGACGGTTAAAGAGCTGGAAAAACCCATCCAACAGTTATTAAAACAAAATGTACCCGGTTACCTGCCGCAAAACATTACAATAAGAGTGGCGTCTTTAAAAGATTTTTATTTGCAAAATGATAAAGGATTGGTTAAAAAAATGTTGTATGCATTATCTTTTGTAGCAGCGTTTATCTTATTAATGGCTGTTATTAATTTCATCAATATTTCTATCAGCAGTTCATCTACACGGATAAAAGAAATAGGAGTGCGTAAAGTATTGGGCGGCCTCAGAAAGCAAATCATTATTCAGTTTCTTATAGAGTCTATACTGCTTGTTTTGCTGGCAACTTTACTTGGGATGCTTTTATATCCCATTACAAGGCATTTCTTTGGGGAACTGGTAGGAAAAGAAATACCAGAGTTTTCTTCGTTTCCTGTATATTTTATTTTTATACCAGCCATACTTGTTTTAGTTGTGGGTATTTTAGCTGGTTTGTACCCGGCAATAATACTGTCCGCTCGTAAATCTGCGGATTCTATAAAAGGTAAATTAAAATCAAATAAAGAAAATGTATGGATGCGCAAATCGCTGGCCGGGTTTCAATTTTGCATGGCTTGTATTGTTGCGATAGCTGCATTAATTGTTTCGCAGCAGGTAAATTATTTTTTTAGTCAAAGCCTGGGATACAATAAAGAATTCATTGTTTCATCACAAGTGCCTAGGAACTGGACACCTGAAGGTGTTCGAAAAATGGAAATAGTTCGTAACGAATTTGCATTGCTTCCCCAGGTGAGCCATGTTACCTTATCTTATGAAATACCTAATGGTATGAACGGGGGTCGGATACCTTTTTACAAAGCAGGGGATGATTCTACTCAGGCTATTTCTACCCAGTTATTATTTACTGATGAATATTATCTTGATACATACCAGGTACCTATTAGAGCAGGTTCTTTTTTTATTAGCACGGGAGAATTTGATTCTTCAAAAATTGTAGTAAATGAAACGGCGGCTAAAGAAC
>JBGSIG010000234.1:0-2533 GCA_041742655.1 Ferruginibacter sp.
TTGGGAGTACCGGGCATTACGTTAACAAAGTCAATTACAAACTCTGCATGGCTATGAGTAATGATGGCCAGGTTAGCATATTCACCTTCTGAGACTTCTTCTGATATTTCAATATTTATTTGACTGGGTACTTGTTGATCGGTCATGAAAAATATTTTAAAATAAAAAAACTGTTTCACAAATGTATAAAATAGCATCTATAAAACGCTATTTGAAAAAGTTGGTGTTTTTAATGGCTCCAATACTCTGCAAAATCACCATTATTCACATGTAAACTAAAAGGCAGCCTTTGTGTCAACCAAAGACTTCACGATTGAGAAGAAAAAATGCTAAAATTGATATTGCAACAATAAGGCAATCCCAGATCTTTTATTGCCTTCAATTTCGTCCAGCCCGGTTCCGATAGTCTTTTTATTTGTGTAAATAGTTTGTGCCCATTTTAACCATGCCGACATTTTTTTGTTTATACGGTAATTTAAATTTACATAATACCTAAACCCTTCATCGTAAAAAACAGGAATGGAATAATTATACAATACATCGCTTTCGTACGCATACATTCGGCTTTCATAGGCATCGGTGTTAAAATATTGCAGACGGAAATTTCCTGAATATTTCTTTTGCATCGGTGAATAAATCAAATCTGCGTAAGCTAAGAATCCGTTTTGTTTACCTGCTCCCTTTGCATCAAACCAAATAAATTCAATCCTGTTGCGAAAAGTAAACTTTGAATTAATTGAGTAAATTATTTGTGTTCTTAGATTTTGCCATGGCTTGACTGCAAGCGGAGTTATTGTTAGCTGAAACGGGTTATAGTTTTTAGATTTTGTTTCGAACCGGTAAAGAACATATACTTCAAATACCTTATTTGGTTTATACGCAGTCACCACCAAATAATTAACGCCGGAAGACGGTGCATCAACCTGGAATTTTAGCCAGGGGAATTTATAAAAATCAGCATAAGCATTTATTCGCCACGAACTCGCCGGATGTATACTTAGGCCGAGGTATAAACCCTTTTCGTTATTGGGCAAAGTATTCTCGGTAAACGCATTGGTATATAAGGATTGGTATTTTTTTGAAATATTTCTATAAATTATACTTATGTCGGCCTTAGTATCTGCGCTTATCATCAACCCATGTATAAATGCAGTATTAAAATTGTTGGTGGTGGCCGCTTCACCAAAAAAATGAAGGTTCCTAAATGTGTAACTGTAATCTATACTATAATTGCCGAAATTTTTTCCGGAAAGAGCATAGTTGTTATAAGGATCGGGAGGTTTAATTAAGGGAAATTGAAAATGATACTGAACGGCGTTAATACCCAGGTACCAATTACTTTTACTATATCCAATATTACCTCCAACAACTAATTGCTTCTGCACACCTTTGTCGTCTGTTTCACTTTTAGTTCGATGCAATCCGGAAGATTGTAAAGAAGAAACATAATTTTCATTGTTGATTGTATCCATTATAAAATTGGCATCTACTTTTTTGTACGATGCAAAAAAAGTGGCCTGCAAATAATTTTTAGCAAGTGTTATTCCTACTCCGCGGTGATAATTTGTCTCGCCTGTTGAATTGTAAGGACGAAGAATGGCCAATTGCCTTTTTACATTCAATACATCCGCACCTTTTTTAAAAGCCAGGTTCTGCCATTGTACCAAGCCCTGCCCCATATTTACAGCAAAATTTCCAAGGGCAAGAAACTTTATTATTCCAATGTTTCTTACAAAAAGATGTGCGGAATAAAAATCAAATCCCTGCTTTTGTGTGCCTTTAAAAAATTGTTCGCCGGCATCCTTTTCTGCAACAACGCCAAATTGCAAAAGGTTTTTGTATTGATAAAGGTAGCGAACGCTGAGCCGTTGTGCCGAGCCGGGATAAAAGTTATTGGCTGTAGCCGCGTTTAATTTATACCCCTTTGATTTTTCAAGAACCTGGCTTGCTCCCACCAAAATGGTATTTACGCCTCCTTTCAATCTGTCACTGAATGAATTGATAATTTTTGCACTTGAACTAACTGAAATGTATGGACGCAGACGTTGTATGGTTCTTATGTCCCATCCGGGAATAGCCTGTAACTCATAAATGCTGATAAACCCACCCAGGAGATTTCGATAGGCAATAATATTTTCTATCTGAAACGTCGAAAGTATCACCAGTTCCATTAACTCGGCAGCAGTTGCAATATTGAGATTGAGCGGTTCCCTTAAATACTGTGCTAAAGCTTGCAAAAAAGAATCATCCTCGGTTACATTGTCATCATTACTCTCGGTTATGCCCTCCAACTGTTGTTCAATAGTACTGGAAGGCACAAGTGGTACCTGAGCAAACATGGTGGAAGGATATAAAAAGAACAGCACAATCAACCGAAGAATTGTATTTCTGTAGTTGAAACAGCAGAAAAAATTACTAATATTTTCATTTAGGTTATTCATTTGACGGCGTGGTATCAGGTGTACCAAAATTTACTATCAACATCAAACCAGGTGATATTCCTAACTGCGGGTGGTAGCTACCGGTGACGTCT
>JBGSIG010000235.1:0-4373 GCA_041742655.1 Ferruginibacter sp.
TGAGTAAAATAAAACACCCCTAAAAAATAGAGGTGTTTTATAAAGGCATTGACTATGTTTACAATATAATTAAGATGAATGTTCCTTAAACATTTTTTCCATTTTTTCTTTCGCAAAAGCAGGTAAGTTGTCATCTGCATGTACATGCTTACTTTCTATTCCAATCTTAGTAGCTTGTTTCTCAAATTTTTTACAAAAGGAACACATGGAAGTGTGCATAGAGAGTTTCAGGCGCTCCATAAATGACAGCCTTCCTTCTTCTTTTTTAGCCATTAGAAAGGTAGCTTCGCTACAATTAACCATAAAATATTTCATCATTAACTTTTTCATACACCTCAATTTTTTAACCAATATTTTTCTACACAATCCCGCATTTGAAGCCTGGCTCTGTGTATCAGTACCCAATAGTTAGACGAGCTTATATTTAAAACCTTACAAATTTCTATAGAATCTAAATCCTCCATATATTTCAACGTAAAAACATGTTGCTGCAATTCTTTAAGATGGGCTTTACACCAATTAATAATTTTTTGAATTTCTTTTCTTTCCACAGGCGTGTCTGAAGCCTGCCAGTCACGGGGCATTCTGTTTTCTGCCCATCCTCCTTCTACATTAAACCATTCATCATCTATTAACTTAAGATCTGGCATTTGAACCACTGACTCCTCTTTTGCCCTTTTTCTGTAAAAATCAATTATTTTATTTTTTAAAATTGTGAAGAGCCAGTTTTTTTCTGACGCTTCTCCTTTATATCCTGCAAGGCCTTTTAATCCTGATAAAAAGGTTTCCTGCACCATATCCTGGGCAATTTCACAGTCTTTTACTCTTGGCAAAGTATATTGATACATGAGGTCTCCATAAAGTGATAACCACTTTTCAGGATTAGCCCCATTTGCTTGTTTTTCCATTAATTATACTGTTGTGTTATCCACAAATATAAAGAATCTATCCGGGAGTACCAGCAGCTTAAAACCATCCAATTTGATTTTTTTAACGACTGGCTTGTAAGGTCTTATAACTTACTGCGTCAACAGTTGTACATGCGTTTAACTATTATTTTATGCAAGTAGAAAAGTTGCCTTTTTTAGTAGCCATACATAATAAACCAGCAAATAAATATATTTCTATGTTAGCAAAAGACATAATACTGTTACACAATGCCGGGGTGACCAGAAGTATTGCTGAAAACAAAATTATCCAGGTAACTGACACTACTATCAAATATGTTTATTTTCTTCAAAAGGGGTTGATTAAAATTTCCAACATCAGTTGTGAAGGGAAAGAAATAATTAAATACATTTTAAAACCAGGTAACATTTTTGGGGAACTCAGCCTTTTAGACAATGAGGAAAACCGTCACGAAATTGCTGTGGCAATAGAAAATTGTGAAGTATGTTTTATTCCGGCAGAAACTGTTAAGGAATTAATGGTAACAGACCATGTTTTCCGCAAAGACATTCATCAGTGTATTGGAAAAAGAATTAAGAGAATGGAAGAACGGATGTTCTCATTGATGCTGAAAGATATGAAAGAAAGAATACTTGATTTTCTGAAGGAATTTGTACAAGAATTTGGCCATCCCGTTAATGGCGGATACACTGCCAAAAACTTTCTGACACACGAAGACATTGCCAGGATTACAACTACCAGCAGGCAATCTGTTACCACTTCACTGGTACAATTTAAGAGGCAGGGCATCATTGACTATGATAATAAATATCTCAGTGTTTATCATATTCAACAGGTCTCCATACTAACTATTTAAAATCAACAAAAATTAAAATGAAAAAGAAAACAATGAAACGAATTGGTTTAATCCTGCTTGCAGGTATTATTATTGCTGGAAGCATAGGTGCTTATTTATTTTTTAAACCCCACCGCAATGTACAGGCAACAAGTGCGTACGCAACATTAAAAGTACAGGAACTTACCAATGAATTTACCGCTGATGCGGCAAAAGCAAATGCTAAGTACCTCGCCAGTGATGGCAATTCAAAAGTATTAATAGTGGAAGGCAGGGTTAGTAAAATTTCTACCAATCAAAACGGAGAGCAGGTAATTGTATTAAAAGATGAAGGCGAAAAAGTAGGTGTAAGTGCAACGTTTACAAAACAAACAAGTGCCTATACAACGGCTGTAAAAGTGGGTGATATTATTAAAATAAAAGGGGCTATAACGGCCGGTAACAGATACGATGCAGACCTTGACTTATACGAACATGCCATTTTAGTGCAATGTGATATCGAAAAATAATTTTATGAAAAGCTTTTTTAAGAAAAATGCAATTACTATTTCCGGGGCTTTACTCGGCTCCATTGCAGGCTTTCTGTACTGGAAGAATGTGGGCTGTGTTTTAGGCACCTGTTACATTCAATCTAATCCTTACCGCATGACATTGTATGGTGCCTTTATCGGGGGTGTTGCACTCAATTTATTTCAACCAAAAACCAAACAACTACAGCATGAAATTGAAAATTAAATCAGGGATTATCGTTTTAGCATTATCCATTAGCTATCATGCAATGGCACAGGAAAGCGGTAAACTATTTTTCACAACCGGGGTTGGTAACATAGTACCGCAAGGGAAATTTGCCAATGCTTACAAATCTACCATAGCATTCAATTCGGGGGTAGAGATGTCTCTAAAACATAACTGGTTTGGACAGCTCGTATTCGATTTTAACGCACTGACATACGACCAGCAAATCAGGGATAACAATTCTCCTTTTTTGTTTCAAAATACTAACAGTTCATTATTACTACTGGGTTTAAATGGGGGTAAAAACTTTAGTTTCAAAAATCCCAAGTGGTTTACCTCTGTTTATGGCGGCGGCGGCTTTTTAAATATTGGTGAACCAAGGGTTACAATCAATGCTACAACACTCATTGCCAAACAGGACATGGCAAGAAAAAGCAGTGTATTTGGCAGAGCTGGTGCCAGACTGGCCTACAAAACAAAATCGAATTTCTTTCAAACACTCTATTTCGATGCGTCTTACTGGGCTTCTCCAGCTAAGGTGCAAGGTGGAAACATTAATGGTTTTTCGTTTTATATCGGTACCAGGTTTGGCACTGTACAATAATTCGTTTTATAACAATTAAAAAATACAAGTATGAAAAATGTAGTAATTAAATCAATGTTGTTTGCTTTTATAACAATCCTTGGTTCGTCCATTTTCTTCTCAGTAAATGCACAGTCAAAATCCATAACTCCTAAAGTGTATGCAGTAATTAACAGGGCAGATTGGTGTCCGGCTTGCCAGGCTAATGGATCCAAAGTAATGAATGAACTGACGCCTGCATGCAAAAACCTATATGTAAAGTTTGTAGCAAATGACCTTACAAATGAACAAACTATTGCTAATTCAACTCTGGAATTAAAAAAGAATAACGTTTTTAATGCGGTAAAGGAAACAAAATCAACCGGCCTGATTCTTTTGGTGGATGCAAAAACAAAAAAAGTTATCAAACAAATAAGTGTAACAAAACCTTCAGAAGAAATCATTAAAGAAATTACAGCAGCGCAAAGTTAATTGAAAAAGATAGTTTAATGGATTGGCTGATGGTGATTTAAGTAACAGCCCTCTTTTCAGAGAGGGCTGTTCACAATTTTTAAAAACAATAAAATGAAACAAACAAAAGGATTGATTTGGCTGTCCGCATTAATATTATTTTTTGTTAGCAGTGCAACCATAAGTTCATGCAGTAATGCATCATCCGGCGAGGCATTTGTAAACTCAAAAGAAGGTGTTCAATTTTCTGCTGCCGGTTTACAACAACTAAAAGAACAAAGTAAAAAGGAAAATAAACCCATTTTTCTTTTGGCTCATGCCAGTTACTGTGCTGCCTGTAAAAAAATGATTAAAACAGTCTTTACCGAAAAAGAAACCGGCGACTTGTTTAATAAAAGTTTTATTAATGCCCAGGTTGATATAGAATCGGAAGAAGGAAAAAAAATTGTAAAGGAATATGGTGTTGAAGGTACCCCTACGCTGTTATTTATTGGTGGGGATGGCCAGGTGATCAATAAAGCCAGTGGTTTTCACAGTAAAGAGGAATTGATTGCATTAACCAAGGGGCTTTAAGTTGGCCCAAACACTTTATGCCAGTTCGGTATTGCAGAACCCGGTTACCCCTTCGACTACCCTCAGGACCGGTAGAATTGAAGAGACACAGGTGATCCCATAAACTTTGCTTTAAATAATTTAATGATTCTGAAAGGGAGCACCTTCCAAACACTTAAGCCAGTTGGAAAATACCAATTAAACGGTTGATGCTTATGCCGGACAGCAATAAATGTGTAAAATGTTCTTAGTAATATTTTAAATTACACAGTAAATAAGTATAACACCAAATAGAAATGCAAATGGTGA
>JBGSIG010000236.1:0-3769 GCA_041742655.1 Ferruginibacter sp.
CTGGCGATAGAATTATTAACTGCGGTACAGGCACTGGACTTTAGGAGGCCTTTACAAAGTTCACCTTCAATTGAAAAAATTGTGGCAGCATTTAGAAAAGAAGTAAGCTTCAATGAAGCCGATAGAATTTTGCAGGTAGATATGCTGAAGGCTATTGAATTTATTAATAGTGATGCTGATGATTTTCTGGCGTACTAAATATCTTATCCAAACTAATTAAACAATGTGGCGGAAGGCTAATTCGTGTAATCCGATAACTATCGGATCATGCTCAAAAAAGTAGTGTAATGCTATCTAAACTCGCAGAATGAAATTTCGTTTATTTGAATTTGAAGATAAAACATGGTTGCCGCCGTTCATCAGGGACGGAATGACCGACTATCTTCGGTTTATTTTAAACACCGGTAATTTTTATGAACCGGTTTCTCCATTAATCATCCAGTTGCTGCAACAAACATCGGCCACACAGGTAATAGATCTTTGTTCCGGAGGCGGAGGCACGATTGAACAAATGCAGAAAAACCTACAGGAAAAATACCAGCACCATGTACCCTTCGTGTTGACCGATCAATTTCCTAATATCAACGCCTATAAATTTATCGGCAATAATACCAGTTGTAAAATAAGTCACAACGAATTGCCGGTTGATGCAACAAAAGTAGATTCGTCATTAACGGGCGTAAGAACTATTTTTTCTGCCTTTCATCATTTTGATAAAAACACAGCGAAACTGGTATTGAAAAATGCGGTGGAAGCAAAACAGGGCATTGCAGTGTTTGATGGGGGAGATAAAAATTTATTTATGATCGCGGCAATAATAGTCCTTCATCCCATTTTTTTTATGTTGTGTACACCTTTTTTCCAGCCCTTTAAATGGAAGCGTCTTTTGTTTACCTACATTATTCCGTTGATACCTTTATGTACTATTTGGGATGGTATTGTGTCCATTACACGTTTGTATTCGCCACTACAACTTTTAACTATTGCTAAGAGTATTGAAGGCGCAGGCTATTGCTGGAAAGCAGGTAAGTTGAGAAACAAATACGGGATGAATATTACTTATATGCTCGGCTATCCTGAACTAAAGAAATAATAGATAGCGGTTAAGTCGCATAGGTATAAAAGAAATAAAAACCTCTTAACGACTTATCGGCATAAACTAGTTGTAAATTTGTTCAAAATTATTTGTTGATTAAAAATTAAAAATTATGCCAGAATCAAAAGGAAGGGACCACCACCATCACCAACATCCGCACAACACTACTTCTAACACACATCCTAAGCCTAAAAAAGCCAGTCGTATAGTGTTGGTTGTTTCGTTGTTTTTCGCAATATTAGGTTTTGCTATCAGTTATTATATTGATGACACCAGTATTGGCAAAGCAATTGCAGGAGCCCTTCTCGGCATAATTGCAGGATATATTTTTGGCACCCAGTTGAAAAAAAGTTTCTCTAAAAAATAAAGAGATCCGCTTGAAGTTGAATTTCTTAGGAAGTACTATCACTAAACAAACGACTATCCCTGAATTTATACATTGTTTATGGAAAGGATTAACTGGGGTATTATTGGCTGCGGAGATGTGACTGAGCTAAAAAGCGGACCGGCATTTAGCAAGGTTAATAATTCAAAGCTCGTTGCCGTAATGCGCAGAGATGAAACAAAGGTTATTGACTATGCGCAACGACACAATGTGCCTAAGTGGTACACTGATGCCAGCATGCTTATCAACGACCCGGAAGTTAACGCCATCTATATTGCAACACCACCTTCTACACACGAGCAATACACCATTGCGGCATTAAATGCCGGCAAGCCCGTGTATGTTGAAAAACCCATGGCGGTAAGTTGTGATGCAGCAATCAATATGGTTAAGATGGCTGATGAAAAAAATTGCAAACTTGTAGTAGCACATTACCGCCGGGAGCAGCCATTGTTTAAAAAGATAAAACAGTTATTACACGATAAAGTAATTGGAGATACTAAGTTTGTACGGCTGGATTATTTTAAAAAGGCGCTTACAATTGAAGCCTTGATGGATATTAAAAATGCCTGGCGTGTAGATCCTTCAATAGCGGGTGGTGGGTTATTTCATGATCTTGCTCCCCACCAGTTAGACCTGATGTATTATTTTTTTGGAGATGCAAAAAATGTTTACGGCATTGCTGCCAACCAGGCCGGGTTGTATAAAGCGGATGATATAGTAGCTGGAAATATTTTGTTTGAAAACAATATTGTGTTTAGCGGAATATGGAATTTTAGTATTGCAGATATAGCGGAAAAAGACTGCTGTGAAATAACCGGCACTCAAGGAAAAATAAGTTTTAGTTTTTTTGAGGGCCATACCATTAACGTCACCGTCAATAACAATACAGAGCAATTTACTTTTGATAAACTGCAGCATGTGCAACAACCAATGATTGCAAAAGTAGTTGACTATTTTTTAGGTGAGGGTTACAATCCCTGTAGTGGCAACGAGGGCGCAACAATAATGAAATGGATGCAGGTTATGACAGAAAATAAGTAAAATGTAACCCGACTAATTTACTTCGATATTATATGCGTTCGTTTTGATTATTTTGATCGACGTCAGCACTATCTAAATCAATTTCCTCATTTTCCGTTTGCGTTAAATCCGTTTTATCAATTACAACTTTTTGTAAAAATGATTTTATTTCCAGGGAATTTGAATACATATCATCAAAGATGTATTTGGTGGTTCCATTGTTGAAGGTCAATTTAGCAGCGTCCATCGGAAAATCAATTGCATACTTAAAAGGTTGTTTTCCTGTAAGAATAATTTGCGTAATATCTGAGAGAGAGAAGAGTTGGTTGTTAAACGTTATAGCATCTTTGTTTAAGGAAATCTTTGGAGCATTTCTAACATAACGGTACAATCCATAACCCGCAAAAACAAAGCATCCAATACTAAAAATGGGCATGAATATTTCTTTTGTTTTTACACCTCTTCTATCCAGTAATTTTTTATGGGCAAATAGAAAACCTGTTGCTAACGCAAGAAAAAACATGGTGGCCAGTATTAACGGCACATAAAATTTAATAGAATTTCTTTTGGAAGTAATGGTGGTCATAGGGATATTGGCGAATTATAATGGGTATCTATTGGATACTAATGTTTAAGTCCGGCGCAAAAAAACGACGGCCCTGTTTATCAAAAACAATAATGTCGAAGAAAAGTAACGATTCTCCTTTTTTCAGTGTTTCTGTAATATTGCTTTGCCAGATAGCGGGCAGCGGAACTGCATTAAATTGACTAGCCACCAGTTCGCTTTCTGTTGTTATTTTGCCGGTTTCTTCATCCTCCCTGGAGCCGAGTCTTTTATAGACAAACTGGTAAGATGCAACGGTGTAATTTGTTTTTTTTGCATCTGTTACACTCAACGGCGCCACAATCAAATTCTTACCTTCTTCAGGGCTGGTAACGGCCGTTTTTCCGGTCAAAGTACCAAGGTATGTGTGAACAACGGGCGGCTTGAATTTAGTAATAGGCTGGTTAATAGGTGTCAACTTTGTTTGTGCATTGATGAGGGTGAATGCCGTCATCATTATAGTAGCCAGTATTAAGCGGGAATAATATTTTTTCATCAGCTTAAATTTAAAGGTTGAACGAAATTATAACCAAAATAGTGTGAAAATTGTGCTCCCATCCGCAAATGGGGAAAAATATATTGCCTTATACAAAAAATGCCACTATAGATGTCGCCGGCTATACCCAATTAATTTAGCCCTGCTATGCTTTCCTCTATCGTT
>JBGSIG010000237.1:0-1766 GCA_041742655.1 Ferruginibacter sp.
GGGGGTCACTCCCTGCCTACTACCCCCAAAATTACATTAGAAAATATTTTGTAGGTAACACAAATAAAGAAGGGGCTGACACCTAACATTTAAAATGTTAGGATAGTTTGATGTATATAAAGCACTGTAAGTTATCAAGAATCAAGCAATTAGAATTGATGAAATGCTTTGTTGCTGGTTCTACTGCTAGAACGGCAGCAGATTTAGCAGGAATTCATCGCAACACAGCGGTAAGATTTTTCCATAAATTGCGAGAGAAGATTGCCATCAAACAGCAAAATCGTATCGAGCAATTTTGTGGTAAAATCGAGCTTGATGAAAGCTATTTTGGTGGCGTACGAAAAGGGAAACGTGGTCGGGGCGCGGCAGGTAAGGTTGCTGTTTTTGGGATTTTGAAGCGCGGTGGCAAAGTATATACGCAAGTGATATTGGATGCTAAAACTGACACGCTTATGCCCATTATTCGGCAGAAAATAGAGCCTGACAGCATTGTCTACACGGATTACTGGCGGGCATATAACGCGCTGGATGTGTCCGAGTTCAAGCATTATCGCATTAATCACAGCAAGTTATTTGCTCAAAAACACAACCATATAAATGGAATCGAAAAGTTGGCTTCGCCGCCCTTCGGGTCTGGAATCAGGCAAAAAGGCACATGAGAAAATTTAATGGGGTGCCAAGACAACACTTTAATCTCTTCTTGAAAGAGTGTGAATGGAGGTTTAATGTGGGATCTCCAAAAGAGTTGTTCAGTGACCTAAAAAAATTACTCAAAGAACTTTATTAGGTGTCAGCCCCTTGGTTAATAATTAACCTTTATCACAATTAATCATAATTGTGTAGCATTAATGATGTTATGAATATGAGAGTTTTCTGTTATCAATTTAGCATAGAAATCTATGATTACTTATAGCAGGTTTTGATTTCTACTGCGACCTATTTGCGACCTAGAGAAAAATGGCAAAAATACCATGACCACCTAACCCATTGAAATAAATGGTGCCGCTGAGAAGAATCGAACTTCCGACCCCGTCATTACCAATGACGTGCTCTACCACTGAGCCACAGCGGCGACACAGGCACAAATAATGCGCCGCCAAAGAAGGGCTGCAACATGCCATATTGACATTCGCATTGCAAGCATGGATTTTAGGATTTTAAACAATTCCTTTTTACACATAAAAGCGCATAGGAAATACACATGGAAGACTCTGAATTACCAAGCAATTTATCCATCGAAAATCCATCGAAAAAAAAATGCACTCACAAGGATAATAACAAGGAATTATCTCAAGCATTACGTGCCAACATTCAACGCCGTAAACAGCAGCTGAGTCAACCAACACCAAAAAAAACAATCAAAGATTAAAAAACTTCACAAATCTGTCATCAGCCTGTGCTAATCTAGTTGGGTATGATGAAAATGACATAAGGATCTATTTTGGATCAACACCTGAAACAAAAACTAATTTTGATGCGAAATCGCAAGCAGCAACGCATCTTACAACACCTTATTTTGCATGAACAATCTCGGCAAATTGCCCGTGATGAACACACCAAGTCTTATGAAAACGCCACGAGTTCTCCAGAAAAAGTAGTAACAGAACCGACAGGATGTGCACGCCTACAAGATGTTCGCAACAAATTGACAGGACGAAAGAAAATGGCAAAAGAGAGATGGAACCGTTTTGCCGGAACCGCTGCCGCAGGAGGCAAAGGCTTATAGATATGCCCAAAGCCGCCCTCACTTTTTATGCGATTGATAG
>JBGSIG010000238.1:0-3974 GCA_041742655.1 Ferruginibacter sp.
GTGTTATAAAACAGTTTGGCTATTTAGGGGGCCTTAAAGGCAACAATTACACATTGAATTTAACTTTTGATAATAAGGGTAGGTTATGGAAAGGTTCATCAGGGGGATTAGAAATAATTGATCTTCATAAGAATAGGACCCGTGTAATCACTGAAAAGGAAGGGCTTTTTGGAAACATCGTTGCAGCATGTGTACTTGACGATTACAAAAGAATGTGGGTAGGCACCATCAAGGGATTAAATATTATAGACCAAAACGGCGAAACAGTATATCCTTTCGGCACAACCGCTATCATTAGTTTGAAGGAAGATGCAGTAGGTAATATATGGGCGGGTACGGAAAATGGTATTGCAATAATCAATCCTCAAAAAAATTCCATGCGGATCCTGAATAAAGCAAATGGATTAACCCATGATTTTGTTCAATCATTTTCTGTGCTTAACGGAAAAATGCTGGTCACTACCAACGGAGGATATAATATTATTGATCCGGTAGGCAAAACCATTACCACTGCAGGAAAAAGAGAGGGCCTGTTAAATGACACTATTTATAGTTTTTTACAGGACAAGGCTGGCGGCTTTTGGCTTACAGGCCCAAGCAACGGAATTGACGTGGTTGATTTAGCAACAAATACCATCAGGCACACAGACACTACCGGCGGATTAAGCGATAACAACGTACTGGATGTAAAAGAAGATAAAAATGGCCTGGTATGGCTGGCCACTTCTGATGGCGGAATTAATGTAATTGACCTAAAAAACGAAACCGTTAAATATTTGAACAAAGAGCCAGGTTTAAATAACCGCTCAGTGAAGTGTATGTTGCCCGACAATCATGGCTGCATGTGGATAGGTACCGATAAAGGCATTTATGTGGCAGATATTCAGCGGGGAACGCTTACTTCAATAATTCAAAAAAATGGATTGTCAAACAATCGCATATTGTCGTTACTCCCATATAAGGAAAGTATTATTGCCGGAACAGCTAACAAGATCAATATTATAACTGCTCCGCCTCCTGATTCATCATCAAAGGAATGGAAAATTAGTGTGCTGGATAAATCGGAAGGCATAGTTAAAGAAAATAGATCCTGGCTTTCCGATGGTATCACCCATAAAGGACAATACCTATGGGGCGATAAAGGTATTACCGTAATAACTGACATACAGCCTGCTATAGATTCCACTTCAACTTATATTACAGGTATAAATGTGATGACGCAGCCACGGTACTTTATAAATAAACCAAGGCTTGCAGAAAGGGATACAGTGTGGACCAGTGACAGTTTTTTTGTAAAAGGAAACATCCCGGAAGACATTGGGTATGGTGTTACTAAAGGATTAACCTGGGACAGTGTATCAGGTGCTTTTAATTTACCGGTAAACCTGGTATTGCCGTATGCCGATAATTATATGCATTTTCAATTTGCGCAAGCCAGGTTAAGCCGGCCCGATACAACGTGGTACACCTACATACTAGAAGGCGTTGATAAAAAGTGGAGCGCCGTCACAGCCAATAACATTACCGAAAATTATTTGAACCTGTCGCCGGGAAAATATACTTTCAAAGTAAGCAGCAAAGGGATAGATGGCAAATGGGGTGTTCCGGCAAGTTTTAGTTTTACCATTACTCCGCCCTGGTACAAAACGTGGTGGGCTTATGCTATATATGCACTATTGGCCATTGGAATATTGCGGGCCTACATTGTATACCGTTCACGAAAATTGCAAAGCGAAAATAAATTGCTGGAAGAAAAGGTAGCCCTTAGAACAAGCCAGTTACAGCAGTCGCTGGAAGACCTGAAAACTACGCAGGGGCAACTAATACAATCAGAGAAAATGGCCTCACTAGGTGAACTGACGGCAGGTATAGCCCACGAAATTCAAAACCCGTTGAACTTTGTCAATAATTTTGCTGAGCTGAACTCTGAGCTCATTGCAGAAATGAAAGAAGAATTAGCAAAAGGGAATATTAATGAAGCCAACTCAATAGCGGATGATATTGATGACAATGAGAAAAAAATAATCATACATGGCAAGCGGGCAGATGGTATTGTAAAAGGCATGTTACAACATAGCCGAAGCAGTAACAGCGTAAAAGAACCGACAAATATTAATGCTTTAGCCGATGAATATTTACGGTTGGCCTATCATGGATTAAGGGCAAAAGATAAATCGTTCAATGCTTTAATGAATACTGACTTTGATGAAACAATTGGTAACATCAACATAATTCCCCAGGATATTGGGCGGGTAATTCTAAATTTAATTACGAATGCGTTTTATGCCTGTACTGAGCGTAGCCGAAGTATAGAGCGTAGCCGAAGTGCCGGTTCTGAGCGAAGTGAAAAGGAAATACCAGGTCTGGAGCCTTACGAACCGACAGTTTCGGTTAGTACAAAAAAAGAAGGAGATAAAGTTCTTATTGCCGTAAAAGACAATGGAAATGGTATTCCTAAAAAAGTATTGGACAAAATATTTCAACCATTTTTTACCACCAAGCCATCCGGACAGGGAACAGGTTTAGGGTTAAGCCTGAGTTACGATATTGTTACCAAAGGGCACGGTGGCGAAATAACGGTAGCGTCGGAAGAAAATAAAGGTTCAGAATTTACCATCATATTACCAATAACTGGTTAGCAGAAATTATACAACAACCGGTTAAAATCCGGAGAAACATAAAAACAACAAACACACATATCAATTTATAATTAAATAATTAACCATATAAATCTTAATTTAGGCAAATGAAAATTTTAGTTGTAGACGATGAAATGGATATTAAAACCCTGTTTGAACAGCGTTTTAGAAAAGAGATAAAGGAAAAATCTCTTGAATTTGTATTTGCCTTTTCAGGCGAAGATGCGTTGACATATCTTAATGGCCATGAACATGAAGCAGTATTGATATTATCTGATATCAATATGCCGGGTATGAGTGGCCTGGAGTTGCTGGGACACATAAAACAGAAATATCACAAACCACCCCCGATGGTGATGATGATAACCGCCTACGGCGATGCTGAAAATTTTAAGATGGCGAAGGAACTTGGTGCCGATGATTTTTTAACAAAGCCCGTGGATTTTACGGTACTAAAAGAAAAATTTAAACTGATACACTGATGGCAAAAATATTAGTAGCGGATGATGAGGCTGATCTTGAAATGCTCATCAAACAAAAATTTCGGCAAAAAATAAGGGAGCAACAGTACGAATTTATTTTTGCAGTAAACGGCACTGATGCATTAAATAAAATAGTGGAGCATCCTGACGTGGATATGCTGTTGAGTGATATTAATATGCCTGAAATGGATGGCCTTACTTTGTTGAGCCGCATGAGTGAAACAAACCCGCTGATAAAATCGGTTATTGTTTCTGCCTATGGTGATATGGAAAACATTCGCACGGCTATGAACCGTGGTGCATTTGACTTTATAACCAAGCCAATTAATTTCGAAGATTTATCGCTTACTATCATTAAGACCATTAATCACGTTACACAAATACGGGAAACACTAAAAGCTATTAAGGAAAATAATATCCTTAAGATGTACGTAGATGAAACAGTATTGAATTTTATGGGCGGCCACGAGTTTGAATCATCGTTGATGGTGAATGAAACCATTGAAGGAACTGTTGCATTCATAGATATATGCAGCTTCACTTCTATCAGCGAAAAAGAATCGCCCGACAATGTAGTAAAATTGCTAAACCAATATTTTGATGTTATTGTCAAAGAAATTATTGACCAGGGTGGGTACATCGATAAATTCATCGGCGATGCAATTATGGCCGTTTTTCGTGGCGACTATCACCTCGACAGGGGAATTGATGCCTGCATAGCTGTAAGGCTTCAGATAGAAAAATTGCCTTCTCTAAGTGATCATATCAGCTTTACACCAAAAGTATCCATCGGCATTAATGGCGGTGAAATGGTATCGGGCAATATCGGCTCTGCCAAATTGCGCCGGTTAGA
>JBGSIG010000239.1:0-3607 GCA_041742655.1 Ferruginibacter sp.
CCTGTCAACTATCCATAAAAGTCCAATCCCAATCAACATAAAGAGTAATACATAGCCAAATATCGGTTTGGTAAGCGCTACAAATCCAAATACTATACCACTCGTAAAAATATACACTCCTGGATTTTCTTCGTGGAAGACCTTTGACAACGAGAAAATAAGCAGGCAAATCAAAAACACACAAAAAGGTTCAGGAGCAATATAGATAATTAATTCATAGAGATTATAAAAGCAGGCCCAAAAAATCCCTATAATTAATGCCTTATTAAATGATGCAACTGACGAAACTATTTTGAACAAAAAAACAATTGACAGGTAATAAAAAAAAGCATTTAAAATGGTAATACAAATTATTGGGAGATGCAAAGCCACTATGGGGATTAAGATAAGCGAATAACCGGGACCGTTACCCAGATAATCAAAATCAGGATGAGGTGTCGACTGCAGCCCGCTAATCATATAATCTGTGTACCATAAATACCTGTTTTCATCTCCGGTATTTCCGTGCGTTGGAAAAATGATAGCAAGCGTTATGTAAAACAGCAAAAAAGGTAAAAAAAGTATAAATGGATTACCAAGTATTTTCTTACCAGTGAAAAAATGTGTCATTCAGTAAAAGTTTACTAAAACCGGAGTCTTAAAGTTAAATGGATCACTTATCTGGATTTAAATGAATTGTCTTTAAAAATACAACTTACACTGGCTAATCTAAAGGTAAAATCAATAAAATATTTACCTCATCTTCTTAAACGCATTCACCAATCCATTGGTTGATGAATCATGGGTGTTTACAGCATCATCATTTTGCAATTCAGGTAAAATCTTTTTGGCTAAAACCTTACCCAGTTCAACACCAAACTGATCGAAGCTGTAAATATTCCAGATAACGCCCTGCACAAAAATTTTGTGTTCGTACAAAGCAATTAATTGTCCGAGTGTATGCGGTGTAATTTCTTTTACAAGGAACGAATTGGTAGGGCGGTTGCCTGTAAAAGTCCGGTATGGATCATTATCTCCTGTTCCGTTCATGAGCGCTTCAGTTTGAGCAAAAAAATTGCTTAGCAAAATGCTATGATGTTCGCCAATTGGGTTATGGCTTATGGCAGGGGCAATAAAATCGCAGGGTATTTTTTGTGTACCCTGGTGTATCAATTGGTAAAATGCGTGTTGGCCGTTTGTGCCCGGTTCGCCCCAAATAACAGGCCCGGTAGCATAGGTAACGGGCTTTCCATTTCTATCCACATATTTCCCGTTACTTTCCATGTTGCCCTGCTGGAAATAGGCCGCAAAGCGATGCATGTACTGATCATAAGGCAAAATAGCTTCTGTTGTGGTGCCATAAAAATTGGTGTACCATATGCCCACCAACGCCATTATTACCGGAATATTTTTTTCGAAAGGGGTGGTTGAAAAATGTGTATCAGCCTGGTGACAACCCTTTAGAAGATTCTCAAAATTATCATAGCCAATGGTAAGTGCAATAGATAAGCCAATAGCACTACACAAACTGTACCTGCCGCCCACCCAATCCCAAAACACAAACATGTTTTCCGGGGCAATACCAAATTTAACCACGTCTGCTTCATTGGTACTTAATGCCACAAAATGTTTGGCTATATGAGCTTCATCCTTTGCTTGTTGCAAAAACCAATTTCTTGCAGAGTGAGCGTTCGTCATGGTTTCCTGCGTAGTAAAAGTTTTAGAGGCTATAAGGAACAGTGTTTCTTCCGGCGTTACTTTTTTTAAGGTTTCCGTAATATGAGTGCCGTCTATATTGCTAACAAAATAAGTCTGAATGCCGTCTACCCAATAATGCTTTAATGCTTCGGTGACCATCACGGGGCCAAGGTCGCTTCCGCCAATACCAATATTTACAATATACTTTATTTTGCTACCGGTATAGCCTTTCCATTCACCATTGTGCACTTTTGCGCAAAAGCCTTTCATTTGCTCCAGCACCTTGAAAACATCTGGCATCACATCGTTTCCGTCAAACATTACCGGCTTCCCCGAAAAATTACGCAGAGCGGTATGCAGTACTGCCCGGTTCTCAGTAACATTAATTTTTTCGCCACTGAACATTGCTTCAATGGCTTTTTTCAATTTGCAGTCTGTAGCCAGTTGTAACAGTAACTGCAGTGTTTTTGCAGTGAGGTTGTTTTTTGAATAGTCAAATAAAATATCGTCTGTGCGCAGCGAAAATTTTGTAAACCTATCTGCATCTGCAGTAAAAAGATCTTTTATCTTACCATCCTTCATTGCTGCATAATGCTGTGTCAAAGCCTTCCAGGCTGGAGTAGTAGTAGGGTTAATTGAGGGAAACATTCATTAAAATATTTAGTTGATTTACGGGAGTTTTGGTGCGAAGATATTGCAAAATATGTACTATTGATTGACGACTTACCTTATAATTTTCATTAAAGATTTCCAACGGCCTGGTTTGAGGGCTTCTAAAATCAATTTTCTGAAGAACGGGAATTTCCTGCCTTTGTTGAGTCACTACATTGCCTCAATAGCACCCACCAATTGATTGACCATTTCGGGAGTAATGTCAAGATGTGTAACGATCCTAACCTGGGTTGGCGAAACAGTCATGCAGAGAATGGAAAACTTTGCCAGTTCTTCTTCAAAGCTTTGGGGAGTATAAGGATATAATACTTCAAAAATTACAATATTCGTTTCCACAGGCATCATTTTTCCAATGTATTGCTTTTTTAACAGCGCTGCGGCAATCATTTTTGCATGCCAGTGGTCCTGCTCCAGGCGGGAAACATTATTTTCTAACGCAAAAATGCCTGCTGCGGCCAAATAGCCAGCCTGCCGCATGCCACCACCAAAAACTTTTCTAACTCGTCTCGCTTTTTTTATGAAGTCCCGGTCGCCTAACAAGATGCTTCCAACGGGTGCGCCCAGCCCCTTGCTGAGGCAAATAGAAATACTGTCAAATAACTCTCCGTATTGCCGGGGCGTTTCATTGTTGGCAATCAGGGCATTCCAAAGCCGGGCGCCGTCCAAATGAAACTTCAGATTATTTTGTAGACAAACTTCTTTAATCTGTTGAAGATTTGTAAATTCATAACAACTACCACCGCCTCTATTGGCAGTATTCTCTACACTTACAAGACTGGTGTTGGCTTTATGTATGTCATTGGGATTTATGGCATTCTGCACTTGTTCTGCGGTGAGCCTTCCACGGTCGCCCTCAATTGCCTTCACCTGGCAACCACTGTTAAAGGCAATGCCGCCACCTTCATAAATGTACACATGACTCAGTTTTTCACAAATCACTTCATCTCCGGGCTGGGTATGTACTTTTATGCCAATCTGGTTTGTCATGGTACCGCTTGGGCAAAATACAGCCCCTTCCATCCCAAACATGTCTGCGGCCAAGGCTTCCAATTTGTTTATTGACGGGTCTTCGCCAAAAACATCATCCCCTACGGATGCAGAAAACATGGCCTGCAACATTGCTGGTGTAGGTTTGGTAAAAGTGTCTGAACGTAAATCTGTCATTTTGTAAATGTACAATAGATATAACATGATTCGGTATGCCGTCTCTTGTCAATTATTAAATTAGAAATGTTCAATATTTAAGAAGTGTCTAGCA
>JBGSIG010000240.1:0-8666 GCA_041742655.1 Ferruginibacter sp.
CACTTATTGCAGATACATCAAAAATAATTTCTTTAAACTATGGCGTATTGGGTGGTGAATACATTCTTAATAGTGATACAAGGAAATGGACATTTACAGGTACACCCAATGCTTACAGGGGTACCTTTATCATTGACAAAAAAGGCATTGTACGTCACGAATCAATCAATGATTTTCCTTTAGGCAGAAATCTTAAAGAATACATCCGCCTTATTGATGCACAACTGCAGGTTGAAAAGTTCGGTAAAGTAAATGCTGCCGACTGGGAAGAAGGGAAAGAAGCAATCAATGCAACAACAGAAGGGGTGGCAGAGTGTTTTTCAACCAATTAATTCAAGAGGATGAAAGAATTAGAAGAAGATAATTTGGATTAATAACACTACTGAAAGTTAGACAGTTTTCCAGACGGGCCGCAGCCGTTTGCAGTGGCTACAATTCTTTTCGTTCACCACCATTTCAAATACCAGGCAGGCTTCGCCATGCAATTTCATTCCGGTATAGTTAAAAAAGTTTTTAACTACTTTATCTGCTATCAATAATCGAAAAAATAAATAACACATCAGCAGCATTGATTATGTTGCTATTTGTTCGTACACCACCTAAACCCAAAAACAGATACATTTTATTGTTTTAGAAAATTAATAGACACCAATCATGGAATCAGTTAAAGGAAAAAAATATATTAATTATTGGAGCCAGTGGCGGCATTGGAAGCAAAACAGCCAAATTGCTGGCAGGCAGTGGTGCCAATCTTTTTATTGCTGCAAGAAATAAAGAAAAACTTCAGACGCTTGCAAATGAAATCAACCTCGACAGAGATAAAATATTTGCAATGGACATTAGCAAGCCGGATGAAGTGGCTGCATTAAAAGAAAACTTCTTCTCTCAATATGCAACGATAGATATATTACTGAATGCAGCAGGCATAGGCATCATCAAATCATGTGAAAACTTGAGCGAACCGGAATTTTTACGGACGCTGAATTATAATTTGTATGGCCCTTTTCTATTGGTGAAAGCATTTATTCCAAGATGAAAGAAGTGAAGAAAGGATTGATAATAAATATTCCGGGTATTTTGGGTAAAGTACCAATGGCTGGTGCGGCGGCTTACAGTGCTTCCAAATACGGGTTGGTAGGTATGATGCAAAGCTTAAGGGAAGAAATAAAACGTACCGAAATACGCATCACCAATTTATTTATGGGTGGCGTGGATACACCTTTCTGGGACGCTATTGATCTTAGAGTGCAACGTGATAAAATGGTGATGGCAGAAGAAGCTGCAAAAGCGATTTGGTCTTTATGCCAGCAGCCAACAAGTGCTGCGGTGAGTGAAATGGTGATTCAGCCATTTAATCACCAGACTATTTAACAGGATCACTTTATTTGCAAAGCAGCTATTTAGGATTAATCATTAAGTTCGCAACTACATGCTCCCCGCGGCATCGAATAATAACTGCGGGAAATTTTCAACATAAGCCGTTAAGCAGCTTTGTTAAACTCCAATGAATTTAACTGTGTGCCTTTCCATTTGCCAAATAACTCTTCTACTTTCTTAAAACGAAATTCAAAAATTTGCCTGAGCTGATTTTTTACAAATAAGCTGTTGCCAATATTACCCAAAAACCCAAGAGGGTTTCTGTAATGTACAATATCTGTCATTTCCACACCACCCTCAATTGTTTTAAAATGATGTTGATGATGCCAGAGCTGGTAAGGGCCAAAGCGCTGTTCATCTACAAAATATTTTTTGTCCTGCAGATGCGTTATTTCCGTCATCCAGTAAATTGAAATCCCCAAAACAGGCTTCACCTTGTATTCAATAATCTGCCCCGGATACATGCTGCTGCCATGATGTTTGGACAAAATCTGAAAGCCCAGTTTACCAGGCGTTATGGTTTTAAGATTGGCTGGGCTGCTGAAAAATTCCCAGGCTGTATCCAAATCAGCCGGAATGCATTGTACTGTTTTTAATGAAAAAGTTGCCATTGGTTACTTGTATTATTTGCTTGCTATTACAATTTGTGGATGTTCATTTACTTCTGCTGCCCATTTATATAACAATTCACTTTTAATAGGCTCATATATATCTTTTCTAAACTGTTCAACAGGCAGCTCTATTAATGGCACCAAAACTAAACAGAAAGGGTCAATGTACTCATAATGATTATCCAGAGTAAACCCTTTTATTTGAACAAAATTATATCCCTTGTTTTGCAGATTTTCAAGAGCCGAAATATTAAAAGGCATCGTGCCTTTCATCCCTTCTTTTATAGCTTTTCGCATGAGTAAGTTATTTATAACTAAACAATAGCGGAAGTATAATGTTTAAAAAAATTAGAAATATTGAGTGGTATTTTGCAGCTATAAAATTGAAAGAGATATATGATTGATTGCGCTTTTATACTTGTCGATTGAAGATGTGCTACGACGGCATGGGGCTTTCAATAAAGTTGTTTTAAAGTAAATGTGGTAACGAAATATTTTTAATCCAACATTTTAATTTTTCCAAAAAGTTCCTCATTCAATTTATCATTGGCTTTTCCATCACGACTGATAAATGTTATAATATAGTTGTTCAATTCTTTAACTAAATGCCCTGTTATAATTGGCGCATCATTTATAGATAAATAATGATAGGTTCATCGATAAAGGGTTGAACATTTTAACTTTAACTGTAGATTATTTTTTAAATTTAGCAAGAAGAAAGTAGTTATGCCATTTCACTTGTGGCAATTCAAACCCGAATATTTTCTTTGTAATTCAAATCTTTATCGTAATATTGCAATATTAAATTTACAGACATGGGGGCAACCAAGACAGATCATTTTACCGGAAAACAAAACGCCATCGCAACACTTGCCAAAGCATTAGGGCACCCGGCAAGAATTGCCATTATTGAATACCTGCTAAAAGTGGACACCTGCATTTGTGGCGACATAGTAAACGAATTGCCTTTGGCACAACCAACAGTTTCCCAACACCTGAAAGAATTAAAAAACGCAGGACTTATTAAAGGTGAAATTGAAGGCAACTCAATTTGCTACTGTATTGACGAAAAAGCATTTCAAAAACTACAAACGTATTTTACTAATATATCAACCAAAGCAGAAAACAAAAGATCAAATTGTTGTTAATCATAAAAACTAAATCAAATGAAATTATCAGAAATAAAAAAACATCTTGCAACAGCCGAGGCTGTCAATTTTAAATTGCCAAACGGTGACTATGTTCCGGAACACTTTCACGTTACAGAGGTTGGGTTGGTTTCCAAACATTTTATTGACTGCGGCGGCACAGAACGCCTTGAAAAAGTGGTGAATTTTCAACTTTGGGATGCCAACGATTTTGAACATCGTTTGAAACCACAAAAACTATCCAACATCATTGCGCTATCTGAAAAAAAATTGGGCATTGGCGATTTAGAAATTGAAGTGGAATATCAATCAGACACAATCGGCAAATACGGCCTGCATTTCAACGGAAAAGATTTTGAGCTTGTGCCAAAACAAACAGCTTGTTTGGCAAGCGATGCTTGCGGCATTCCGCCGGCAAAGCAAAAACTTCAACTAGCCGAATTGCAAACAGCCAATCAAAGTTGTTGCACACCGGGCGGAGGTTGTTGCTAATCTTTAAACATCGTTTCAAATAATATTAAGACAAAATGAACATTGCATTATTCAGCGACATCCATGCAAACCTACCTGCACTGGAGGCATTCTTTAAAGACGCAGATAGCCGAAACTACGATGCCATCTATTGCTTAGGCGATTTAGTTGGTTACAATATTTGGCCTAACGAGGTTGTAGCCGAAATCAGTAAACGTAAAATTCCAACCATTGCAGGAAATTATGATTTTGGCATTGGGCGTATGAGTAACGAATGTGGTTGTGCATACAAAACTGACCATGAAAAAGACAATGGAAAAATTTCCATCTCTTTCACAAATTCAATAATGAAAGAAGAAGAAAGAAAATACCTGCGTACATTACCTGCACACATCAAAGTTGAGTTTCAATTGAACGAAGACAAATTAAATTTGCTTTTGGTGCATGGCAGCCCACGAAAAATAAATGAATACCTTTTTGAAGACCGTGAGGAAAAAAGCCTGCTTCGTATTATGGAGCAGGCTGATGCAGACATTATGTGCTTTGGTCATACACACAAACCATATCACCGCGTTGTAAATTCAGGTGTTGACGGACAAAATCATTTTCGCCATGCAGTAAATATTGGTTCAGTCGGCAAACCTAAAGACAGCAATCCACAAGGTGGGTATGTAATGCTTACAATAAACGACAGCAGTTCTATATTGGACAAAGACAGCATCCAGGTTGAGTTTATCCGCTTTAATTACGATGTGGAAACTGCTGCCAAAGCAGTTGAAGACAGTCTGCTGCCAAATGAATTTGCCGATATGTTACGAAACGGAGCATAACAAACATGATAACAATTTCAGCAATGCTTCCTCAACATTAGAAAGCGGTAAAAAAAATTTACGAAGGTGGCATCGCCACGGGAAACGCTACTTTTCAAACTGCTGCCCCAGGTTGGCAAGCGTGGGATAATGCCCATATGAAACCCTGCAGAATTATTGCGACAGAAAAAAACGAAGTGCTGGGATGGGCTGCTCTCACAGCCGTTTCCAGCAGGTGTGTGAACGAAGGTGTTGCAGAAGTAAGTGTGTATGTAGCCACAAATGCAAGAGGCAAAAAAATTGGTTCATTACTGCTCCAGGAAATGACAAGCCAAAGTGAACAAAACGGAATTTGGACTTTACAATCTGGCATTTTTCCCGAAACCAAAGCAAGCATTTTAATACACGAAAAAAAAGGGTTCAGGATTATTGGTTATTTCGTTAACTAAGCTTGATGCCGTAATATTGTATGCGAAAATTTTGTTCAAACTTAAAAGCCCATTTAGCTGCACTGCGATTGACTGGATGCTTTTTTGAAAACTACTTTTTATCATAAATATTATAGTTTGCCACTATTAATAAAAGTAAATTGGTAATATTACTTAAATATACCTGGCTGGATAATACGCATTTCAACCATTTTTTTTAAATGACCATTAAGAATTTCTTTAAAATTTGAACGTATAAAAAAGAGCAGGATTTATTTTTCGTCGTTTTGCGCATTATCGAACTAATTACCGCAATTAAACAGGCTACCCGATTATAAAAATGCAATTCAATAAATATGAGAGAAAACCCTTCTTTACCGCAACCTGGTAATTTTTTTCACTCAAAGCATTCACTGGTTCAACGGGTTACCGCTATTGATTTATTGAGGGCGCTCACTATGGTGCTGATGATTTTTGTGAATGACCTATGGTCTTTAAGAAATATTCCTGCATGGCTGGAGCATGTAGAACGCGGCGTAGATGGTATTGGCCTTGCCGATGTTGTGTTTCCTGCGTTTCTTTTTATTGTAGGGTTATCACTTCCGTATGCAATTGATAACCGGAGAAAAAAAGGTGATAGTGAATGGCAGTTAGTGATGCATGTAATTACCCGAACAATAGCGCTGTTAGTAATGGGTATATTTCTTGTAAATGGCGAAACAATTAATGTTGCGGCTATGGAAATGCCAAAATATTTATGGTATCCGCTTAGTTGCTTTTGTTTTATTTTAATTTGGAATGTTTACCCCAGGTCTTCAAACAAAAGCCTCGTGTACACTGCTAAAGCAATTGGTATAATAACATTGATAGCATTGGCAATATTGTACCGGGGTGGAGAAGAGGGCAATGAAAGGTTTGCCGCACAGTGGTGGGGTATATTGGGTTTAATAGGCTGGGCTTACCTGGCAAGTGGCTTAATAACTGTGTTTGCTAAAAATAACTTTTATGCAATTGCCGGGGCATGGATTTTTTTTGCTGTATTAAGTATGGTATCTCACGCCGAATTACTACCGCACAATAAAATTATCAGCGGCATACCGGGTGCTATTAGTGGCGGCACTCTAACTGGGCTCACCATGGGTGGTGTACTCACTTCATTGATTTTTCAACACTACCGAAAAAAAAATAATAATAAGGGGTTAACGATGGTGCTGCTGGCATTTTCAGCACTGCTGATTGCGCTATCTGTTATTACCCGCCCCTATTGGAAGCTGGCAAAGTTGGGCGATACTCCAGCATGGCTGTTTCTTTGCAGCGCCTTTACTGTTCTTGCATTTTTAACCATCTACTGGCTGGCAGATGTTAAGGCAAAGGCCGGTTGGTTTACTATTATTAAACCTGCCGGAACAGATACTTTATTGTGTTACCTGATCCCCTACTTTGCATATACTATTGTAAATATAACAGGTGCATATCTGCCAGCAGTGTTATTGACAGGCGGCATTGGTCTTTTAAAATCTTTTGTGTTTGCCCTGCTATGTGTACTGGTTACACGTTTGTTAAACAAGGGGGGCATAAAATTGAAATTATAAATTTTACCTCTCATGAAATTAAGAACGTTTTTATTAATTGGAGTATCTATTCTATTTTCATCCTGTGCTAAAGGCCAGGCGAAAAATAGTAAAACGCCATTTAAGATTGTTGGATATTATTCGCTGCAGTCAGCGATGATTGACAATGTAACTACTGTTCCTTTTGATAAGCTGACGCATGTAAATTTATGGTTTCTTAATCCTGACATACTGGGGAATTTTACGCAGGACTTTTCTGCCCTGAAGTCTTTTATTAATGCCGCTCACGATAAAAATGTAAAAGTGCTGGCATCTATCGGCGGCGGATCATCTCACCCCTACTACCATGCTCTTTTGCAAGATGATAAACGGGCAATGTTCATTAATAATTTAGTTTCGCTGGTGATTAAGTATAACTTTGATGGAATAGATGTAGACCTGGAAGGAGATGATATTGATACCAACTACGAAATGTTTGTAGTTGACTTAGCAAATTCATTGAGGTTGAAAAATAAAATGATCACGGCTGCCATTGCCATTTATTATAAAGATGTACTAACGGACAAGGCCCTTGCACAATATGATTTTGTAACCATTATGAGCTACGACCGTACCGGCCCGTGGCGGCCTGAAAAACCGGGTCCACATGCTACCTACACAAACGCATTGGAAGAACTGAAATATTTTACTGTGGAAAGATCTATCCCAAAAGAAAGAATAATTTTAGGTGTACCATTTTATGGATATGGATTTGGACCCGAACTAACATCGGCTGCCATTAGCATGAACTATGGCGATATAGTTACACAGTTTCCAGGTGCTGAATTGGTGGATGAATTTACCATGCCCGATGGTAAAATTTTATACTACAATGGCATACCCACCATTAAACAAAAAACAATTTTAGCAAAAGAAAAGGCCGCCGGTATTATGATCTGGCAATTGAAGGGAGACGCACCCGGTGAGCATTCATTACTAAAGGCTATTAATGAAACAGCAGCGGAAAAATTATAAGCCACAATTTAATGATCGTCTATTTTTTGTAGTTGAATTTATGTGCAATTGCGTCAAGAAGATATTCTTTTTTATCGCTGTTGTATTCCCAAAACATTACGCCGCCAAGATCATATTTTTTTACATAGTCGCATTTAAGTTTTACAGATTCCTCATCATCATACGAAATAAATATTTTTTTATCATGGTGAAAAAGGTAAGGCGCACTGGCTTTTTCATCCCAATAACGAACGAACCCGTTTTTATTAATCACGCTATCTTTCAAATAAGTATACCCCCCTCCCCGTGTGCCCTTTTGTGTTGCCCGGTATAAGCCATCATTGTCATTGGATTGCATTTCCCAACCCTTACCATAAAATGCAATACCCATTACCAATTTTTGTGCTGGTACACCTGCGGCTAAATATGCCTGTATAGATTTATCAGCAGATTCTTCCCCTGCATCATCGCCTGAAGTATACAAATTGGTATGATGGCCGGAAACAGAATCAGTTCCCCCTTTATAATCATAACTCATCAGGTTAATATAATCTGCATACAGTTGCACTTTATCCATCTCGGTATGATTGATGTAACTTTGCGAAGCGCCGACAGCTGTAGTTACAAGGTATTTCTCTTTCGTCAATTTGGTAAGGCTGTCAACACCTTCTCTTAAATATTTAAAAAGAAGTGTATAATGTTCTTTGTCTTCGGATCTGTACTTATTATTATCTCCGCTCATGCCGGGATATTCCCAATCAATATCAACACCGTCTAAATTATATCTTGCCATAATATCAATACAACTATTTGCAAAATTTCTTGTAGAACTATCCGTTAGCACTGCGTCTGAAAAATTTTTACTCCAGCTCCAGCCTCCTACAGAAATCAAAATGTCCAAATCTGGTTTTTGCAGTTTCAATTCGCTCAATTTTCTCAGGTTGATGGTATCCGTTGCTTCATTGTGTAACCATGCTCGGTTATCTTTCACATCAATAAAAGCATAATTAATGTGAGACAATCGCCAGATATTAATTGAATCGATATTCACAATACCACGAAAGCCGCCCACATAAGCGATGATGACAGGTTTTTTCTTTTTAACAGGCAAAAAAGAACTTGCAATTAAAACTGCACAAAACAAAAATGGTATTGCTGAAAATGTTTTATTCCTCATATTTTAGGTGTTGTGAATATTTGATGCAAGATAAGGATAGAATAGTTTTACTTATAAAACAGTTGAATTTTAGAAATGCAG
>JBGSIG010000241.1:0-3502 GCA_041742655.1 Ferruginibacter sp.
TTCTTTCGAATGCGGTTGTTTCTGAAAAATATTGTTTGCGGACATGCATTGTAAATTTTCGCACTTCGAAAAATGACATCGAGGAAATTATTGACATTATTGTGAGGGAAGGCAGAAAGATGCATAAACTGCATCACGAAAGATAACCTTCACAAAAAATAAAAAGATGTTTTTCAAACTTTATTTGCGGGCATAGTGCTCCAGTGAACTTCAGCGGGATGATTTTCTATCATCAGGAAATATTGCTTTGTTCAGATAGCTGTCATTTAGTTCCCCGCTATTTTACCAGGAACCTGGCTGAAGCATTTTCTTTTTTTGTATTGCTCAATTGAAAAATATAACTGCCTTTGGCATAAGACGAAATATTCACATTTGTCTTTGACTGTCCGGGTTTTAATTTTTTCGACCAAAGCAGTTCTCCCACAGAACTGTATAGGCTTAATACATTTCCCTCTGTGGAAATATAATGTGTTACAGTCACATTGTCCACTGCAGGATTTGGATAAACACCCATGTTATTTTTCTCATAAAATACAGCCTGCTTAATTATTTTGCTGTAAGCATATTTTCCATCCATGTCATATTGTTTCAGGCGGTAATAGTGTACACCACCATCTACATTGTAATCTTTAAAAGAGTAGGCAACGTTAGATGCGCTATTGCCGGCTGCAGCCAAGGTGCCTATTCTATTAAACTGCGTGCCGTCTGAACTACGTTCAATTTCAAAATGGCTGCTATTGTTTTCGTTTTCCGTTTGCCATTGAAGCTGTATGTCTTTTCCTAAAGTTGCCGATGTAAAAGAGCTGATACCCACAGGTAAAACGATGAAGATGGAAGCATTGTTATATGCTACAAAAGCAAGATCGCTGCTGCCATTAAGATGAATGATGAAATTTTTGACCGTTGAATAATTAGCAGCAGTAATACCAAAATAGCTAAAATCCGCGGCCCAAAGTCGAAGCGGCCTGTCGCTGTTGGTGAAACCGGCAGTGAGTGTGGCCGGGTTAGTATTAGCCTCATAAAAATCTGCCGTCCAGTTGGCAACTACATTAATTCCTGAAAAAGAAATATTTTGTTGTGTTCCCACCCTAACGTTGGATGCGTCGGTAAATTCATACCTGTCAACGCCTGCAGAAGGATCGGCTATTTGCGTGATTATTATGTCGGGTACACCATCGCCAATAGCAGCAGGATTAATGTTTGAAATATTAAAATATAAATCGCCCATTGGCAGGTTAGCAATGCCGGTGCCAAGGTTCAGGCCACTTGTGCCATCAGTTAAATATAGAGGGATGTTATTTACTGGTGCCGGGTTGGAAGGCCCATTGTTTACACCATCATACAACTGTCCCAGGGCTAATTTAGTATTGGCTGTAACCGTGCCCGAAATACTGGCCACTGGGAAAGATCTAAAAACTTCAGCCACAAATACGTCTCCATGTAAAGTTAAGCTGGCATCATCTACGCCGGTGCTATACCGGTTACCGCCATACATAAATGCCAGCAAATCATGGCTGCTGTCTGGTTTTACGGGATTAACAACAGTGGTGCTGCTTTTAAAATATGTTTTGTAATTGGTAATAATTTCGCTTACTGTTTGAGAAGCCTGGGCATTCACTTTTTTCGTAGAAAAAAAAATGAATAGATAAAGCAGCACGAAAGGTATTGCCTTCCATTTTGTGATAATGTTAGTCATTATGGTGAATTTTGGATAATCTGAAAGCCGTTGTAATAACGACAAATCATCACTTTATATTATATCGCCACTTTTATACGACAATGTAAACCCGCTTTTTTTGGCATAATCTTCAAACCGCTAAAAGACACCTTTAAATAAACGATTCGGCTCTGTTCTTTATCTTTAAAAAAACTCCTTTCGTTATACTTTCTTCCTGCAAGCAGCGTTTTCAATTAAAATCAATCTAATAAAGTATGCATTTAACTTAAAGAGAGAGTGAAAATTTTGGAACAAAACAATAACAACCAACAAGATTTTTTTTAAAACAGCTTCCGATTTTATTTTATTTTGCTCTATAAGCCTTTAATTTGCTAAAAATCTAGATTACCAAGACATTATCTAAAAAATTCATTTATGAAAATTCCAAAACTGCTGCTCTTGATGGGCATGCTTTTTTCAGGTCAGTTCCTGTTGGCCCAAACCACTGTTACAGGGAAAATTACAGATATCAAAACAAGTGCTGCAATTGCAAATGCGTCTGTAGTTGTTAAAGGTTCCAAAGCCGGTACCACTTCTGATAACAACGGAGTATATAGCATTTCTGTTCCTTCCGGTGCCTCCACGCTGATAGTATCTTCGTTGGGATTCATTAATAAAGAGATACCAGTTGATGGTGCTGTAATTAATATTGCGCTTGACCCAAGTGGTACGGAAAGTCTTAATGAAGTTGTGGTTGTTGGCTTTGGTACAAAAATTAAGAAAGACCTTACAGGAAATATCGCCCGGGTAAAAGGCTCAGATGTACAGAATATTCCAGTAGCCAACTTTACGCAGGCACTGCAGGTAAGAGCTGCGGGTGTATACGTTCAATCTCAAAGCGGCCGGGTTGGCGAAGGTGTGGAAGTAGTGATAAGGGGCTCCGGTTCTATCAGTGCATCCAACACACCCCTTTATGTAGTAGATGGAATGCCATTAAGCAACAACTCCCTTTCCGGGAATCCGCTGGCCAACATTAATTTTAATGACATAGAAACTTTCGACATTTTAAAAGATGCTTCGGCGGCTGCCATCTATGGTTCCCGTGCAGCGAATGGTGTTGTATTAATCACAACGAAAAAAGGCCGCTCCGGCAAAACCTCATTTACGGTAAATACACAATATGGTTTTAATAATCCAACCAACATGCGTGGTTTTTTGAATGCACAACAATATTCAAACCTTTTAAGAGAAGCTGCAATCAACAGTGATCATATAGACGGAATAGATCCGATAGACCCTGCAGAATACCCGGGATCCTGGCTGGAGTTTGCTGAAGGGCGCCTTGACCGCTACTCTGGCTGGAGCGATTGGAGAACAGGTGAAACAAATACCGATTGGCAGAGCTACGCATTCAACCCCAGTTCCAACACTGGCGGTATTGATATTTCTGCTTCTGGCGGCAATGACAAAACAAAATTTTATACCAGCCTTGCTTACCTCAATACTGAAGGTATTCTAATTGGCAATAGCTTCAATCGCTTTTCAGGCAGGCTTAATTTAGAACAAACCGTTTCTGATAAATTCAAATTCGGGTTCAATTTCAGCCTGTCTCAAACAACATCAGATCGTGTTCCGAATGATAATGAATTTTCTACACCCATGCAGATCGTAGCATTGTCGCCGGTAACGCCATTTTACGACCTTGAGGGCAATGTCTATACGTCTCCTACCACCACTTATCCTAACCCTTATGTAGACTATCTTAACGGTCAATTTAATTCGGTTAATTATAGAAATATTGGTAATATTTTCGGGCAATTTAGTTTTACCAAAGATTTGTTTTTT
>JBGSIG010000242.1:0-3359 GCA_041742655.1 Ferruginibacter sp.
CCGTTCGGTCATTGGTAATTATTGCACCTGATAAAACAGTGAAACTCATCATTACTTATCCCGCAAGTACCGGAAGAAATTTTGTAGAAGTTTTAAGGGTGGTAGATTCCTTGCAATTAACAGCCAACCACAGCGTTGCAACCCCCGCAAACTGGGTGCAGGGGGAAGATGTAATTGTTGTGCCTGCAGTTAGTACCGAAGATGCGATAAAGAAATTTCCAAAGGGAGTGAAAATTGTAAAACCTTATTTGCGCTATACTCCGCAACCTAATTTGTAGTAGATTTTTATTTAGTTTTTTATATAATAATTGCCGCTGAAAAGCGGCTTTTATTTTACCTGTTTTTCTTCAGTTGCTGTATTAGTGCCCGCATGTCTTTTGGAAGCTCTGCAATAAGATCGAATTCTTTTCCCTGCTGATCTTTAAACTTCAATTGGTAACTATGCAAAGCAACACGGTTTAACATCGGCCTTTCTTCCTCATCGTGTTTACTAAGTTTAAATTTCTTTTTTATGGCAGAAAGCATTACAGGTTGGCCGTCGCCGTACAAGGGATCGCAAACAATGGGGTGGCCTATATTTTTTGCGTGCACCCG
Source organism: Ferruginibacter sp. (assembly GCA_041742655.1). Lineage (GTDB taxonomy): Bacteria > Bacteroidota > Bacteroidia > Chitinophagales > Chitinophagaceae > Ferruginibacter. Next base: position 595 of record JBGSIG010000242.1, read on the forward strand.
TATTTGGTGAGTACGCCCGGTGTGAATTTGAAATTTGACCAACGAGTATTTGGGAAGACTTTCCGTTACTTCATAGTCGGTTATGGAAGGTTTGCCGTTTTTATTGATAACCATTTTTCCTTTAAAAACCGGGTGCTCCATAATGGCTGCATCAATACTTCCAGTTTTGTTTTGAGGTGAACCATGTACCAAACCGAGGTAATATTTTTCCATGGCTTTTTCTTCAAAAAGTTTCGAAAAATATTTATGCGTTTCCGCATCCTTTGCAAATAAAATGATGCCGCTGGTTTCCTTATCTAAGCGGTGAATGGTAAATATGCTGCCGTATTTTTCTATAAGCCTGTCTTTTAAAGATGGTTCAGACTGTGTTCTGTCGGGTATGGAAAGTACACCGGCGGGTTTGCTCAGCGCAATAAAAAAATCGTTTTCAAACAGGGTGATACCGGCTATTTCTTTCAAACCAATGCCGACACCTTTAGTAGTCTTTATTGAAGGCCCTTCCTCCTCGTTGTTGATAAATTCATCTTGCTTAGTCATCTGCATCGCTATTTGTAATTTTATCTTTTGGTGAATTTTTCTTGTGGGATGCGTTTAGGTATTTTAATAGCCGCACTTCTTTTTCGCTTAGAAAGCGCCACTTGCCTCTTTCAACATTTTTTTTAGTAAGGGTGGCATACATCACCCTGTCGAGCCCTTTAACATCATAACCTAAATGTTCAAAAATGCGGCGTACAATACGGTTTCGGCCGCTATGTATTTCAATACCGATCACAGATTTATCTTTCGAGTCGGCATAGGCAAGCGAGTCTGCCTTTATTTCGCCATCTTCTAATTTTAACCCGTTTAATATTTTATCGAAATCAGCCTTAGTAAGGTTTTTATCTAATTTAACCTCGTACACTTTGGTGATATTATAACTGGGGTGCGATAATTTTTGTGTTAACTCACCATCATTGGTCAACAGTAAAACACCCGAAGTATTCCTGTCTAATCTTCCTACGGGATAAATCCTTTCGGTAGTAGCCATTTTAGTTAATTGTAATACGGTTCGTCTTCCCTGTGGATCATCGGTCGTAGTGATATAGTCTTTCGGCTTGTTCAATAAAATGTACACCAGGTTTTTACTGACGAACAATTTTTTACCGTTGAATTTTACATCGTCTCTTTCCGATACTTTAAAAGCCGGTTCTATGATCAGAGCATCATTTACTTTTACTTTTCCTTCTTTAATAATTGTTACGGCATCTCTTCTGCTGCAAACACCACAATGTGCTAAAAACTTATTCAAAGGCATCAATGCGTTACTTACCGGAACAGGTTTACCACTGGCTGTTTTTACAGGCGCTTTTGCAACGGTTGGAGCATATTCTTTTTTTATGTCAACTATTTTTTCAACCTGTTTAAAGTTGCTTTCAATAGCATTTATCTTATCGGCCTTTTTATTTTGATCGCTTTTTATTTTGGAAGCAGCACCGGTTGCCGAAGCTGGAGTAGGTTGAGACGGTGCATTTCTTGCTGCAGCTTTCAAACGTCTTTTTTCTTCAAAACGCTTGTCTATAGCTATTGCACGTTCCTTTTTGGCTTTCTTTTTTGCCTGCTTAAATTCTTCTTTTATTAAACTGTTCTTTTTTTTAGGAACAAACTTCTGAAAGTGTGACTGACTCATTATGTGTAGATTTTACTGTTATTTCAACAGGAGTGAGCGGCAAAGATAGTTATTTGAGAATTAATAGTTAATTTCAAATGAACAATACACATAAGGATGAACACTTATTTCAACGCCATCGACACGGGGTTACTGGACCAGGAATTGGATAGCGGGCAATTTCCATTTTCAAAATATTTATTTTGGGATACGCCGGTAGATATGATTGATTTAAAGCTGCATAAAAAATACGTTATTGAACGAGTATTGGTTAAAGGATTTTTGCAAGATTTTTACAAGCTGTTAAAAATCTATTCCACTGACGAAATTGTAGTAGCAATCAAAGCCAGTAAAGTTTTGGACAAAAAAACTGCAAATTTTTGCAGCATTTATTTTAATGTGCCTTTAAATGAGTTGCATGCTTCATCTTACTACAGTTGATAACAAAACCTATGAACTTCTTCAAAAATTAAGTTCCATAGAAATAATTTCTTCAAAATTTGCTTTGGCCGGTGGAACGGCACTGGCGTTACAAATAGGCCATAGGCGGTCTGTAGATTTAGATTTTTTTTCTCCTACATTGTTTGACGTAAAGGAATTGGAAATTATTCTTTCCGGCGACTCCTCACTTAATTTTCAGTTTATTAATAGTAATAGCAGGATGTTATTTTGTTATATTGATAATATAAAATGCGATTTTGTAAATGAGCCCGCTACATTAATCAACCCTTTTTGGTACTATGATAGCGTTGGCTACTTTTCTGTAGAAGATATTGCTGCAATGAAAATGCATACCATTTGCGGAAGGGGGAGGAAGAAAGATTTTTTTGATATTTATGCATTGCTTGAATTGTATAGCTGGCAGGATTTGATAGGCTTATTCAGGAAGAAATATGACGATAGTCAATTATTTTTTATTTGGCGAAGTATCCTTTATTTTGAGGATGCGAATGAAGACCCTGAGATAAAAGGGATAAAGCCTTATGATAAACCGTGGCATCAAATTAAAAGTATTATTGCCCGAAAATGTAAATTGTAATTGCCATTATTTTATGCGAATGTCATAAACAAAAAGTGGCTAACTATCCGTCTGAGACTATAAAGTATACTGTGTAAACAT
>JBGSIG010000243.1:0-3318 GCA_041742655.1 Ferruginibacter sp.
AAACACCTGCGGCAACAGCAATCGGTGTATTGCCACCGCCACTAAAATCCGGCTGGCAATTGGCATCAGTTTTAGTAATGCCTAAAATACTTGTTGAAATGATAGAAGGATCCACTGCCTGAAGTGCAAAAAATTCATTGCTTGTAAAATATAGACGAACTTTTGCTGAAACATTGTTTGCCGGCACAATTGCAACATTCCGGTCTAAATAGTATTTACCATTAATATCCCTTACTGTTCCGCTGGTGTTTGTAAACAGAGATGTTCCGACAGTACCCAAATCATTTCCATCTGCATAAATTTCAGCTACAATATTTCCGGCGTTATCAAAAACCGGCACCCACATGTATTGATTATTGTTTGCGGCATTGATGGTGACAGCATTTGCAGTCACACAGTTTCCGCCCGGTGACACAGCGGGCAATTCAGATGGGTTCCATGCACAAATAGCAAATGGCCCGTCATTGATATTTCCTTTGCCCATTACCCTAAAATAAATGACTTCGCCCGGTGTTCTGCCTGTGAGCGTTATTCTTGGATGAAGCACCGATGGTGCAGGATCTGGGTTGCCATTGTCATCACAGGCTATCAAAACCAGGGCGCCACAATTACCGCTATAGGCTTCCATCACCAACTCGTTGATATTTGTATTTACAGCCGATGTTTGCACAATGATATTTCCGGAGGATGGAACAACCGCCTTAAACCAAACATCTTCGCTGCTGGAAAGGGCGGTACAGGATGGAGAACCAAAACCTGCCGAAGTAGTTGCACTGGCGAGACTACTATTTACTGGCGAGCTACAGAACCCATTTGTGACGGGTAAATTTATTGCGCCGCTACACTCATCATTTTCAATAATGATCTCGTTTATAAGACAAAAATCAAAAGTCATATAATTATTTGTTCCAAACGAAAACAAACTGAGATAATAGGTATTTCCGGGTGTTAAACCACCAATTAATTCGCTGCCTGAACCTCCTCCTATATTATTGTTGCAGCTAAACGTTGCTTCAGAAACAGGACAATTATTTTCATACAATGCATAACCAACATTTGCATTACCTGAACCTAATACCTGCCGGGCGTTGCTGAAATTGATCCGGATACCGTTGGTGGCTGCAACAAATGAATACCAGATATCATCGTCATTAAAATCGTTGGAACAGGAGGGGTTGGGTAAAGAGCGTGTAGCCCCCACCGTAGTGGTAACAATAAGCGATGTGCAATTGCCTCCCGCAACCTGTGGCACCACACTGGCAGCATTTATGCATTCGTCGTTAACAGGTGCCGCTTGTACATCCTGTACACAAAAGTCAAACGACGCTGTATTGGTACCAGTTAATGTTGACCAGAATCGAAAGTAATATTCCCGTCCGATTGATAACCCGTCGAAAACTTTATAACCGGCACCTGCCGAACCAATGTTGTTACAATAAATATTCGCGGCGCCTGATACGCAAGGTGCATCGTACAAGGCATAACCCATAGTAGCACGGGAGCCTGTTGCATTGTTGGTTACGTTTGCAAAACGGATAATAATTGAGGCCGACGAAGCAGTAAACTTGTACCATATATCGTCATTATTTTCTGAAGAAGTACAGGAAGGATTTGGCGATGACTGGGTAGCATTTAAGGTATTTGCATTTACCAATGATGAACACGAAGTGCCAAATGGTACTGTGGATATTACGGTTGCCCCGGTACATTCATCATTGGATGGAGCCTGGGCATGGGCGGTTGGGCTCACTAACAACGCAAAAACAATTACTATTGTTAAAGATAATCTCATTACTGCCGGTTAAATTTTCATCCAGTTATTAATTAATTTATTTTACCAACCAGCGTGAATTTTTCCAGTTAGCACAAATAAGTGAGTCAATTATTTACCGACATGAAATTTCCTGCTCCAGGTGCTGCGAGCGAAAAGTCTGTTCTGCCTCCGCAGTACAAACCTCGGCAGATACTTCGGGCTTGGTTGCCGTTGCAAGCGCTTTACATGTTTTGCAATCACTGGTTTGGGGCGTTTCTGTTTCCTTTTTACAACCTGGCAATGTGATGATAGATGTGGTTAATACAATTGCCGCTACGTAAGAAATAATTTTTTTCATGACTGATAGTTTTTTAAAAATGAGTTGACTGCATACTGCGATGGCCTTGTATTTACTGCCGTTTTTGATTTTCTTTAAAGTTGCAGGCTTATGTAAAGATGATACCAACACAATATTTTTCCTTTACCCTTTTGGGTGATTGATACAATAAAATTTAAATGCTTACAAAATGTGTATTATTCAGTTTTCCATCCCCTTCTTTCAAACAATCGGGTTTCAAGCTGGTTGCATCAAAAGCCATTAAAGCATCTTTTGGAACAGTTCGATTCAAAAACTTTTTCGTAAATTTTATAAATTTTTCGATATCCCTTTTGGTAGTAGCGAGCCCAACAGAAACACGGACAGCTCCTCTTGTTTTTTTAAGAAAGTCAATCTTATCATAGTAATCCTCATGCTCCCTGCCAACAAAATAACTTCTCAACTCATCTTCTGAAAGGCAGTGATTCATTTCATCAATCCCAGGATTACAAAAACATCCTGTTCGCAATGATATTTTGTTTGCATTTGCCTCTTCTTCCACAAACAGAAATGGATAAGCCCGTCCATACTCATCAAAAAAATTTAATAGAAAAGTGCCGCCCCTGTTCACCGTGCTTTTTGGGCCATACAATTTAATAAGCGGCAACCCGTTGCTATGACGCAGCATAGGAATTTGTTCAAGAAAGAATTCGCAAAGCGCTGTTATCCGGTGATGTATTTTTTCTATCCCGATAGCACTTATAAAATCAAGCCCATTAGTGATTGCCGGAATGTCGAGGTAATTAACGGTCCCATTTTCGAATCTTTCATGATCGGGTTTAAGGAGGTACCCATTGTGCTTAACCGCTGAAAGTGCAACAGTGCCCCCCGAAAACCATGGCTTTTTAAGTGTATTAAATTTCGATTTTTTTACCAGCAAGCAGCCGATGCCAGTCGGGTAACCAAAAATTTTATAGAATGAAAGCGACACAAAATCCGGGCTAACAGATAATAAATCTAATTTCGAAGAAGGAACAAAAGCGGACGCATCCAGCAATACATCCCAGCCCTGATCCTGTGCTTTCTTAATCAATGACAGCGAATGCTGAACCCCGGAAACATTGGATTGAGCAGGAAAAGCAAACAACTTGCTTCTTTTACCAGGATGTTCATGAAGATGCTTTGTTAACGCAGATACATCAATCGAGAGGTCATCAACCTTCATAGGCGTATAGGTAACAGCTCCGCC
>JBGSIG010000244.1:0-2247 GCA_041742655.1 Ferruginibacter sp.
CAAAATTTTTCTATTGACAAAGTAATCAGCAGTCCGCCTAACCCGGCAAGGCTGGTAAATGACTATGCCAATATTTTAACACCCGATCAAAACCAGGCACTAGAGAGAAAATTAGTACAGTTTGATGACACTACTTCAAACCAGGTATTGGTAGTTATTGTTCCCCGGTTGGAGGGAAAAGATGTTGCGGATGCTGCAATTGAAATAGGAAGAGCATGGGGTGTCGGCGGTAAAAAAAATAACAACGGTGTTGTTTTATTAGTGTCGGTAGAAGATCGGAAATTAAATATATCTCCTGGATACGGCCTTGAAAAATCTCTACCCGATTTAACCTGTCAGCAAATAATAGAAAATATAATTGTACCCAACTTTAGAGGTAATGATTATTACGCCGGAATAAATGAAGGAACCGATGCAATCATCCAGGCTACCAAAGGTGAATTTCAAGCACCCGAGAATTATCACAGAAAGGGCAAATCGTCTGGCATTGCGAGGCTGGTTTTCTTTATCATTATTATCGTGGTATTTTTGGCAATCAGTTCCGGCGGACGTGGAGGAGGTGGTGGCTCATTTATGAGCCGGAGAGGCGCCATGCCATTTATACTGGGCAATTTGTTGGGCAGCGCCGGGCGAGGGGGTTGGAGTGGCGGTGGCGGTGGTGGCTGGTCTGGCGGCGGTGGCGGAGGAGGAGGAGGCTTCGGTGGTTTCGGCGGCGGTAGTTTTGGTGGCGGCGGATCAAGCGGAAGCTGGTAACTGAAAATAATTGGAAATAAAAACCCCAACTTTTAACGGTTGGGATTTTTTATAATTTGTTCGATTTATTTAAACTCTTGCTCAATATAGGTTGCTACTTCCCCAGGTTTTGCTTTTGACAGTTTGCTTAATCCTGCCGTAAATGCCGGGTCAGTGTATTTCCGATACTGTTGGGGAATGGATTCTCTAAATTGAATGACATAATCTATTCCTTGTTTAACCTTCGCCACATCATTTACTTTTGTAAGATATTCACAAAAAGTTACGGTCATTTCCAGCTTGGCCTGGTTTAGCGGTGCGTCTTTATACATGCCCGCAACAAAAGTAAAGTCTGCCTCGGTACCGTTGGTTACAAATATTGACGTAACGGCTTCTCCTAAAGCGCCCTTTGCATCAACACTATATTTTTTGGCGAGCTCATAAGCTTTATCGGGCTTTAACGAACTCAAGCCCTGTAATGCTGCACCAGCAACCGAATAAGAAGAATCATTAATATTTTTTTCGTACAGAGCCAGGTATTTTTCATTGTTCGTTGCCGCCAAAAATTCTAAAGCCGCAGCTTTTGTTTTTTTATCTTTTTCCAATGCAACAATTAATTCAATGGCATCTGTTACCTTCGCCTCTTTTGCAAATTTTGACTTTGATAAACTGCCTATTGTAAGTTTGCGCATGCCAGCATATTTATCCAATAAGCCCAGCGATAATTCAGCCATATTTTTTTTAGCAAAATAGTCCAGTGCTTCTTTTCTATCCAGGAAATTGGGTGCATTCCTATACTGGTAAATAAAATTATCAGCTGTTTTGTTATCTGTTTTTTCGCATAGTAAAATCTTATCGGCATCTACATTTATCAAATCGGGATGTTTAGTGTATTTAAAAGTAAAAGTATCAATGGCATTTTGCACCCAAACTTTATAACGGGCTTTATTTGCACCGGCGTACACATCAATTGCAATGGGCAACTTAAAAATTTTACCTGTTTTTTGAGTTTGCGCAATGATCACTTTTGCTTCACCCGTAGTGTCATTGTACAAATAATTAATTTCTAGTTTTGGCTGTCCGCTGCCATAGTACCATTGATTCCAGTACCATTGTAAATCTTCTCCTGTAACTTCTTCAAAGGCTAATCGCAACTGGTCGGCTTCAGCAGATTTAAATTTATTGATGGTTAAATAATTATTCAGAGAAGCAAAAAAAGCTTCGTCGCCCACATAGTTGCGCAACATATTTAAAATTTGGCCACCCTTGTTGTAACTAACTGCATCAAATAAATCTTCTCTTTTTGAGTAAGTATAACGCACCAGGTCCTTGTCGTTGCTACCGCTTTGCAGGTAACCTGTTCTGTCTTCCAAACTATGGTCGTCTGCAAAATCTTTTCCATACTTATATTCATCCCAAAGGTATTCGCCGTAGTTGGCAAAGCTTTCGTTCAAAGTAATATTACTCCAGCTTTCGGCTGTAACCAAATCGCCAAACCAATGATGAAAAAGTTCG
>JBGSIG010000245.1:0-1852 GCA_041742655.1 Ferruginibacter sp.
CATTTGAGTGGGATTGTTAACTGTAATAACTTCGCCTTTAGTGGTGGTAGCAATAAAGCTCACATTGGGTACGGTAGTAATAACGGTTTGGTTAAATTCCCTTTCCAAACGTTCCTGTATAATTTCCATATGCAGCATTCCCAAAAAGCCGCACCTAAAACCAAAGCCTAGTGCCTGGGACGTTTCCAGTTCGAAAGTAAGTGAGGCATCGTTGAGTTGCAATTTATCCATGCAATCTCTCAACTCTTCAAATGCATCAGTTTCTACCGGGAAGATACCCGCAAATACCATTGGCTTAACATCCTGGAAACCTTTAATTGATTCTGTTGCGCCATTAACTGTAGTTGTGATTGTATCGCCAACTTTTACTTCTCTTGCATTTTTAATACCTGTGATAATGTAGCCCACATCCCCAGCCCTTACTTCGCCTTTAGGCGAAAGGCCCATTTTTAAAATCCCAACTTCATCTGCTCCATATTCAAGGCCCGTATTGCTAAATTTAATCTTATCATTCTTCTTTAACGTTCCGTTAAACACACGATAATAAACAATAATTCCGCGGAACGAATTATACACACTGTCAAAAATCAATGCCTGCAAAGGAGCTTGAGGATCGCCTTTTGGAGCCGGAATGCGTTCAATAATAGCAGTTAATATTTCTTCTATACCGATACCGCTTTTTCCGCTGGCCAAAAGGATATCTTCGGGTTTACAGCCAATTAACTCAACTATCTGATCGGTTACCTCCGGTATCATCGCGCCATCCATATCAATCTTGTTGATTACGGGAATGATCTCAAGGTTATTATCAATCGCCAGGTAAAGGTTGCTAATGGTTTGAGCCTGTATTCCCTGGCTGGCATCTACCAACAGCAGCGCTCCTTCGCAAGCGGCTAAAGCCCGGCTAACTTCATAGCTAAAGTCCACATGGCCGGGTGTATCAATCAGGTTAAATACATATTCAACACCTTTGAATGTATAATTTATTTGAATGGCATGGCTTTTTATGGTGATACCTTTTTCCCTTTCGAGATCCATATCATCCAGTACCTGCGCCTGCATGTCCCGTTCGCCAATTGTATGGGTAAACTCCAGTAAACGATCTGCCAGGGTACTTTTTCCGTGATCGATGTGTGCAATTATGCAAAAATTTCTAATATTCTTCATTCAGCTCAATATACTTTTTAGAGGTGCAAAAGTAATTGATTTTGCTTGTATTCGCTGCTTTCTGCATCAGGCAGGTTTTAGCGCTCGGATAAGTCGCGATTTACGCTATTCAGCAACATTGACATCGAAGCCATCAGCTATCGACTCACGTCCTTCACAAATACAATTGCCTTTCAATTAAGATAATCCTAAAATTTAGAGTGATAATCAAAAAAGTAAAGGCATAAAAAAAGCACCAAATTTGCTTTCGTACTTTTCAATTGCTTGTCTGGTAGTACTTGCTAAACCTGATGCTTCTGCTTTGAGTTACTTGATCTTTTTACTTATCTTTTCTCTCAATTCATGCAACAAATATACAAGTTTGAATTGTTCTTTTGCAAATTTTTGAGCAACTATTTTTTAGCATTTTGGAGGAAGTTATGCACATCAAATTGTGTAGTATAGACAGCCGCAGAATGATCTACGGCGGGACATTAAAAAAGCACCAAATTTGTTTTCTTACCTTCCAATTACTTGCCCGGTAGTACTTACGAACCTGATGCTCCTGCTTTGAGTCGATTGATCCTTTTACTTATCTTTCTTCCCAACTCATGTTACAAATATACAAGCTTGAATATCCGGTCTGCAAATTTTTAATCATGTATTTTTAGCTATTTTCATAGAAGTTATGCACAATTAAAATGAC
>JBGSIG010000246.1:0-1860 GCA_041742655.1 Ferruginibacter sp.
CAAACGCAATAGAGCTAAGCATTGAAAAAAAGGGAAATTATATAAAACTAATTTACAAAGATGATGGCAAAGGATTTGATGTAAACAGGAAGGCCAAAGGCTATGGCCTGGTTAATATTCGTACCAGGGTAACGCTGCTGGATGGAAAAATAGAATGGCTCAATAGTCAAAACAATGCAACAGGAGTTGTTATTACCGTTCCCTGCTATCATACTAAAGTATGATGACGGTGTTTGCGCATGCCACTATCTTTAAACAACGCAAGCCTTATAAATTAAGATGACCGATAGCCAACGTTTAAAAGAAGTAAAGAAAAAAATATTTATCGCCGACGACCATCAGCTTTTTTTAGATGGCTTGCAGCTTTTATTTGCCCAAAGTACAGCTTATGAAATAACAGGAACCGGAAATACCGGTCAGGATATTATAACATTTATCAGTGAGCAACAGGTTGATTATATTTTTACCGATATTAATATGCCGGGGATGGATGGCATAACAGCCACGGAACAAATAAAAGAAATTAATCCCGAAATAAAAGTAATTGCGGTTAGTATGGTAAATGATTATGCTTCGGTACATAAAATGCTGCAGGCCGGAGCTGACGGGTATGTACTAAAAAATGCCGGTGCCGATGAATTATTGAAAGCATTGGAGTTTGCCGGCAACGGTGAAGTATATGTAAACAAAGAAATTTCCAATATACTGCTAAAAGGTTTCCGCTTTAATCAAAGCCCGGAAGCAAAACGCATTAAAGCCATTAAAGAAGAACTTACACAACGGGAAAAAGAGATTTTGCGCCTTGTAGTAAAAGGATACAGCAACCAGCAGATTGCTGATGAGCTTTGCATCAGCATACCCACCGTAAAAACACACCGCAGTAATATTCTTGCAAAATGCGATGTAAAAAATGCCGCCTCCCTCATAAGGCTGGTACTAGAGCATAATTTGCTCAACTAATACCACAAAGTGGTATCATACCAAAGTAGGAGCTAAATTTCAATCTTTTGAATGAGCGGAAATGACTTTTAGCATAATAGTTTAGAGGTATTAAATTTTACTATTATGATCAGAAAAATTAGATTTTTTAATCTTCGTTTTTTGAGGAAAGTAATGAAGGCAGTAGTTGCAACATTTATGCTTATTGAATTTTCTGCTTGTACATGCACTAATTATTGCCTTTTTTGGCAAGGCGCAAGTGGACTTTCAGAACCTGTTAAGGCCCAAAAAAGTAGTCTGAAATTTGATAACTGTTCGATATGTGGCCCGGAGTTGGATTTCATCACAAAACCAGATTCCAACGGTAACACGATGGCCGGGAGAAAAGGTAAACCAGACATTCCAGGTGAAATTTTTAGTAATGTAATTACTGCTGGCCCCACTTTCTCCACAATGAGTACCGATGGCGAGATGGGTTATGAAGCCCAAAAGAAACAGGCAGGTGTTGGCGTCCAGGTGGGGTTTGGCACATCCCTTCCTATTAGCACCAAATTTTCCCTTGCGCCTACCATTCGTTTTAAACAACTTTCAGCATCCGAAACCACCTCCTATTCGTCACCAGGGGGCGCCTCAACCAAATATAAAAATACCTCTACCTATAACTATATTGGAGGCAATTTATTAGCTCAATTTAGGGTTGCTAACAGCATAAGTCTTGTAGCAGGGCCAGAGGTAAATTACCTTTTAAGTGCCAGTGAAAAAAGTGGGGGAACCAGTGATATAGGTGGTAAGGAAAAAATAACCAATGAATCTAATAGAGTAGCAATTGATTTGCTTGCGGGCATTAAATATGATATACCTGCCGGCAATAAGCAATCCAAATGGGGCCTTTCCCTGATTTACGATCACACGCTTTCAAGG
>JBGSIG010000247.1:0-10112 GCA_041742655.1 Ferruginibacter sp.
GCTAACCGAGAGGTAGATCCATCTACAGGGGCCATAACGCTGGAAGCACTGTTCGAAAACCCGGATAAATTATTAAGGCCCGGTCAATATGTAAAAGTACAGGTAGCTGCCGAAGTGTTAAAAAATGCATTGGTAATTCCCCAACGTGCCGTTATAGAAATGCAGGGGATTTACCAGGTATATGTTTTAGACGACAGCAGTAAAGTGAACTTGAAAATTATTCAGCCAGGTCCATCTTTTAAAGACGCCTATATAGTAACGGATGGTTTAACATCAAAAGATAAAATTGCTTTAGGCGGAACTCAACTGTTGAAAACCGGTAGTAAGATCACTCCAAAAATAACTGAATGGCAACCAGGTATGCCTGATAAAAAATAAGTACCAACAAAATAATTTAAACAACAGAAATTTATGGGAGAATTTTTTGTCAGAAGACCGATCGTAGCCATGGTAATCAGTATCATTATTGTGATACTTGGATTATTGGCATTGCAAAAAACACCCATTTCTCAATACCCAGATATCAATCCGCCTGTTGTAAAAATTACCACCAGTTTTACTGGTGCCAATGCGTTAAATGTAGAGCAGGCTGTTGCTACACCTATAGAACAAAAGGTAAATGGCGTGGAGCAGATGTTGTACATTAAATCCACCAACACTTCTGATGGTGCCCTTACTATTGAAGTAACCTTTGATGTAGGCACCAACCTGGATAATGCCAACATGCTTACCCAAAATCGCCAGGCACAGGCGGCACCATTCATGCCGCCAAGTGTAAAACAACAGGGTGTAACAGTAAAAAAATCATTGTCGTTCCCGATGATGTTGTTAACCATCACTTCTACCAACCCAAAATACGATGCAAGGTTTCTGAACAATTTTGCCAACATTAATATTGTGGATCAACTGGCCCGTATTAAAGGAGTGGGTGAAGTATCACTTTTTGGTGGAAGCGACTATTCAATGCGGGTTTGGTTAAAGGCAGATATTTTGAGCAGGCTTGCCATAACGGTGGAAGATGTAAAGAATGCACTGAATGCTCAAAACATGATAAGCCCAGGAGGAAAATTTGGTGCTGAACCTGCCCCATTAGGAACAGAGTTTACTTATGGCGTTACGCTGCAGGATCGTTTGGTTACCGAGAAGGAGTTTGGTAAAATTGTAGTAAAAAGCAAAGCAGATGGTTCACAGGTATTACTAAGTGATATAGCAAGAGTGGAATTGGGTACCGAAAATTACAGTTCTTCTGCCCGAAGAAATGGTGCAGCAAGTGCTGCTATTACCTTGTTCCAGATGCCGGGAAGTAATGCTTTGGAAGTAGCGGAACTTGCTAAAAAAGCCATGAAGGAAATGTCGGAAAAATTTCCTAAGGATATCGTTTACCAGGAATCGTTAGATACAACCCTTGCCATTACTGCCGGCGTGGAAGATATTGTTCATACCCTTTTTGAAGCCGTTATTTTAGTTATCCTGGTGGTATTTATTTTTCTTCAAAACTGGCGTGCTACCCTGATCCCATTGATCACCGTACCGGTTTCTTTAATTGGAACAATAGCTGTTTTTCCATTATTAGGATTTTCTATAAACACACTTTCATTATTAGGCCTGGTGTTGGCTATTGGTATTGTAGTAGATGATGCGATTGTGGTGGTGGAAGCGGTAATGCACCATATTGAACACGGCAAAACCCCGAAGGATGCAACCGTACAGGCAATGAAGGAAGTGTCAGGACCTGTAATTGCCATCGCATTAATTTTGATTGCAGTGTTTGTACCGGTTGCAATGACTCCAGGTATCACCGGCAGGTTTTACCAACAGTTTGCCATAACCATTGCGGTCTCGGTCGCCTTCTCGGCATTTAGTGCTTTATCATTGAGCCCTGCTCTATGTGCTATTTTATTAAAGCCAGCTAAACCTGCCGGTGCAAAAAAGAATTTATTGGAAAAATTCTTTGCGGGTTTTAATAATGTATTTGATAAAGTAACAGGCGGGTATTTAAAGGGTGCTAACTTTTTTGCTAAAAGATCATTTAGGATCGTTGTTTTGCTTGTAGTAATTTTTGCTGCAGTAGCACTGCTAGGTAAAAAAATTCCATTAGGATTTATTCCCGAAGAAGACCAGGGTTATGTATTGGTGAATATAGCATTGCCTCCTGCATCTTCTATGCAACGAACCGATGAAATTTCAAAAAAAGTGGATGGCTTTTTATCAAAGGAAGAATCCATACTATCCTATACCACCATCAATGGATTTAGTATGCTTACCAATTCTTATCAACCTAACAATGCATTTATTTTCATCTCCTTAAAACCATGGGAAGACCGGGCAGAAACAGCTAAACAACTTGTTGACCGTTTAAATGGAATATTGGCAACACAAATTACAGGCGCTACAGCATTTGCTTTTGGGCCACCGGCTATCCAGGGTTTGGGAGCATCTGCAGGTTTTAGTTTAATGTTGCAGGACAGGGGCGGAAACACACCACAATACCTGGCCCAACAAACCCAGGCATTTATTGCAGCAGCACAAAAACGCCCTGAAATAAAAAGGATCTACACTACTTTTAGTGCATCAACACCACAAATAAAATTAGAAATAGACAACGAAAAAGCGATGAAGCTCGGGGTACCTGTTAGTAAAGTTACCGAGACATTGGGTGCATTTTTAGGAGGAAATTATGTGAATGATTTCAATCGTTTTGGGCGTCAGTACAAAGTGTACCTGCAGGGCGAAGCGGTTGACAGGTTAAAACCCGAAAACATAAATTTGATCTATGTTAGAAATAGCAATGGCGATATGTTACCGGTGTCCACCTTAGTAACGGCAACAAAAGTTAACGGGCCCGATTTTACCAACCGCCTTAATCTATTCCGTGCAGCCGAAATTGGAGGAAGCCCAAATGACGGTTACAGCAGTGCGCAGGCTTTGGATGCATTGGAAGAAGTGGCCAAAGAAACGCTACCTGCTGATATGAGTTACGATTATATCAATCTTTCTTACCAGGAAAAACATTCACCGGGAGGAGGCACTGTATTTTTAATGGCATTGGTATTTGTGTTTTTAATTTTGGCTGCACAATACGAAAGCTGGAAACTACCTTTTAGTGTTTTGCTCGGTGCACCTTTGGCAGTGTTTGGCGCTTTCTTAGGATTGTTCCTTGCACGCTTTGGAAACGATGCATACGTGAACAATGTATTTGCACAAATTGGATTGGTATTATTGATAGGTCTCGTGGCTAAGAACGCCATCCTGATTGTAGAGTTTGCAAAAGCAGAGTATGAAAAAGGAGTGCCTCTTTACGAAGCAGCTATGACTGCGGCTAAATTACGTTTCCGCCCCATCCTTATGACAGCCTTTGCATTTATATTGGGTGTGGTGCCTTTGTTAACCGCCACCGGCGCAGGTTCGCAGGCACGTATAGTAATGGGAATGGCTGTTTTCAGCGGCATGTTGATAGCCACGGTACTGGGTGTATTAATTGTGCCAGGTTTATATGTAATGATTGAAAACATCGGTAAAAAGAAAGAAGAAAAAGCTATAACTCCAACCCAACCTCCAACCGATAATACTATACATTCATAATGATTAAAGTTAAAATTATCATATTAGGCAAGTTCCAGCAATTCGAAAATTCTATGAAATATATATGCATGGTTGTATTGGTAGCATTTTCACTTTCTGCATGTATGGTGGGTCCAAAATACCAGCGCCCTGCTACACAACCCTACAATGCATATTCGGGCGTAGATAGTACATTAATGAAAGATTCGATGGCTTTGGTTGCATGGACAGAAGTGTACAAAGATCCTGAGCTCACCAAATTAATTCAAACAGTATTAAGCAACAACCTGAATTTATTAAGTGCTATAGCTCGTGTTGAAGAAGCCCGTGCAATATATGGTGTTACCAAGGCAGATTTGTATCCATCCTTTGGATATAGCCTGGGTGCAAACGCTAACAATTTAAAAGAAAATTCAAAAGCCACTGGTATTGCCATACAGGGACAAACCTATTCTGCCCTGGCAACTATGAATTGGGAAATAGATTTGTTTGGCAAACTAAGGCACCAAAAGGCCGCTTCGTGGGCGCAATTTTTAGCAACACAAAGCAATGCACAGGCAGTACGTGTAAACCTGATTGCTGAGACGGCTACTTTCTATTTTATTCTCCGGGACCAGGACAATCGTTTAGACATTGCAAAAAAGACTGTAGAGGCAAGAACAGCTTCTTTGAAATTGATCTCCGAAAGATTTAATAAAGGTTATGTATCTCAGTTAGATGAGTTCCAGGCACAGCAGCAGTTAGCAATCGCCCAAGCCATTATTCCCAATGCCGAGCGCCAGATAGTGGTGGCACAAAATGCATTGCGTGTTTTATCAGGACAGGCACCGGGTGCTATCACCCGTGGATTTAATATTTACGAACAACAACTGCCGCTAGAAATTCCTGCTGGCATTCCCTCGGAATTGTTGCAGCGCCGCCCGGATATTATTGCTGCAGAGCAACGGCTGATTGCACAAACTGAAGAAATTGGTGTGGCGGTAGCGTTGCGTTTTCCCTCTTTAAGCCTTACCGGATTTTTGGGATATGCCAGCCCACAGCTTAGTAATTTTCTTAATCCTGCATCACTTGCCTTGGGCATAGGTGGAAATTTGCTTGGTCCCATTTTTGAATTTGGAAAAAATAAAAGTCGTGTGGAGGCTCAAAAAAAACGTACAGACGTATTCAACTATCAATATCAGAAAACCGTATTAGATGCGTTTGCCGAAGTAGACAATTCATTGGCTTCGCTGCGCACGTACACACAGGAACATGAAGCGTATTTAAACGCATCCATAGCCGCTTCAAAAGCGTTTTCGCTTACACAAGCCCGTTATGATGAAGGGTATTCCAGCTATCTTGAATTACTCATACAGGAAAACAATCTTTTCGATGCACAACTTAACGAATCTGCAACCCAAACACAGGCCAATATTGCTGTAGTAAATTTATTTAAAGCATTGGGTGGTGGCTGGAACGCACAGTAAGATTGCTTTTTTATTGGTTGTAATTAATTTATTTGTTGCTGACTTTTGAAAAAAGAAAAAAATTATATCTCTTTATATAGATCATGATTTTACAAATGAGTATACATTCCTTAGGAGATAATTAGTGAAGTTTTTAATTTAGCAGCAAAGAATAATTTATTCATATTAATTCTTCACCATCAGCACATAAAAAATAGAAATTATGGCAAATAAAAAAAATGAAAAAGAAGGAGAAAATGGAAAAGTTAAAGATGCAGTTACAAAAAAGATTGCAATAAAAAAAACCACAACAATAAATGCTGCCAAACAAAAGAATGGTTCAAAAAATGCCGAACCCCATCCTTTGGATCTAAGTTCCATCAGCAAAAAAGAATTGATCAGTCGTGCCAAAAAATTTTCTAAACAATATTGTGTGGGCAACGGAGCAAAGTTTCGGTTAAAAGATTATGAAACAAAGGCAAGTTTTAATTTGGGTCCGGAAGATAAGCCATTGGTAAAGCAAACATTACAGTTAGGGGTAGACGCATTGGCGGCATTACAGGATATTTTATATGCCCAGGATAAATATTCATTGTTGCTCATATTTCAGGCAATGGATGCAGCGGGCAAAGATGGAGCAATCAAACATGTTATGTCGGGAGTAAATCCGCAGGGATGCCAGGTGTTTTCTTTTAAGGCGCCAAGTTCGGAAGACCTGGATCACGATTTTCTGTGGCGTTGCCAGAAACACTTGCCAGAACGTGGACGGATAGGAATTTTTAACCGCTCCTATTACGAAGAAGTTTTGGTAGTGCGTGTTCATGAACAAATCTTAAATGCGCAAAAAATTCCTAAAAAATTAGTTACAAAAAATATCTGGGAAGAAAGGTTTAAAGATATTTCCAATTTTGAAAAATACCTGCAACGGAATGGCACGATCGTTATTAAATTTTTCCTGAACGTTTCAAAAGACGAACAGAAAAAACGGTTTATTGCCCGGGTAGATGATGCTGATAAGAACTGGAAATTCAGCCCTGCTGATGCAAAAGAGCGTGGCTTCTGGGAAGACTATATGAAGGCTTATGAGGACCTGATAAAAAATACTTCCACGGAAAAATCGCCCTGGTACGTAATACCTGCCGACAATAAATCGTACGCACGCATTGCTGTAGCATCGGCCATCATCAATGCATTGGATGAAATGGATTTAGAATATCCTAAAGTGAGCAAAGAAAAAATTGCAGCATTAAATGAAATTAAAAAAACATTACTGGAGGAGAAGTAATGACCGCATAAGTGAATTTCAAATTAAAGTATCTTATTATTAATGCCTACTTTTGAAAAAAGCTTATGAAACGTAATTTTTCAATACTCATCATTGCATTATTTATTATTATTTCTCCATCAGTTCATGCGCAAAAAACATGGGGTGTACGTGCCGGATATCAAACCTCTGGACTTTATAGCGGGGGGTCTAAATTGCCGGCAACAAATGCTTACAACAGTTTTTATGTTGGAGTGTATAAAGAAAAAAAAATAGTTTCGATACTTGATTTTGGTATAGGGCTTGAGTTCATGCAGACCGGTGCCACATCAAGTATCAATTCGGATAAACAGGTATTAAGTTACCTTGATATTCCGATGTATCTGAAAGTTAAACTGGGCCCTGTTTTTGGATTGATGGGTACAGGTTTAAATTTTAAAGTATCGGAAAGCGGGTATACAAATACTACAACACCCGGTAACCAAAAATCCAGCGGTGTTGATGTGCCTTACTTTTTAGGTGTGGGTGCAAAAATATCAATTTTTACCCTCGAGGCCCGCTACGAATGGGGTCTTTTGAATATAAACAACGGTATACATAACCAGTATTTTCAAGTAGGCGCAGCTGTTTCGTTTTAGTCTTCTTCCCAATCTAATTCATACAATTTTGCTGAATGAAAATTATGTTCATTCAGCATTTTTTTTTAGAGATATAATTCTTGTTGGTTTGTCACTATTAGTAAGAGTATAGTCATTCGCGAAGCCTTTGTAAAGGTCGAAATCAGATGCCTTTCCCCACGCACGCATTGCAATGGTATATTCCTTCAAACTATAGGTGTTGCCTTTCAGCGTTTCTTCTACAATAAATTTAAAAAAATTAGACAGTACTTAAGAGCGGGCAAACAAATCATCGGAAAGGATACGTTCTAATTCGCCCATCACTTCTTTTTTTGAGTCATCAGATAGCCTAATGTTTTCTTTTTGTTAGTACTGCATTGAAAGGCGGTTCATTTATACTATAATACGGCTAATTTATATTTCGTAACAAAAATAAGACGTATCCAATTCATCTCGGCTCTACTATTGTTGATTTTGCTAAGTAATATCTCCTGGAAAAGCTGCAGCCTAAAGCAGAGGGTAGAGTAGATAACACTAAACATTCAAATTTTAACAAACAATGTCCATACAAGCACTGAAAATTAAATTTCTTTCGATGCAAATTATGTTCTTTCATCAGAGAGCTTGTATAAATAACCAACAAACAATTGTTTATTTCAATTATTTAGGGCATTTGCATCCAAATAAAAGACTGGCCGTGCAGAAAGAAATTTGCCAATAGCTGATTGCAACGTTCGCTGTTGATAAAATTGCTACCCATTTTATATGTAATAAAAACAAGATTTTACATTTAGTTGGCAAAGGCTTAAGTACTTTGTTTTGTACCTCATTTTTGAATTATTTATGCTGCCTGAATAACCATTCAAACATCAGTGGATCGCTGTACGCACCCAGCCAACTAAAATGCCCAACTTCGGGGTATTGCGTAAACCCCGGGTGAGCGCCTGCATTGGTTAATGCCTGAAGCATCTGCAGAGAATAGATCGGGTTCACCGCAGGATCTTCTGCACCATGATAGATCCATATAGGCAACTTGGCAATAGAGGCCGCCCGGGAAGTATCACCTGCGCCACATACCGGCACTGCTGCAGCAAATAAATTGGGGTAACGTTCAATGGCGTCGTACGTGCCATAACCACCCATTGACAGGCCAGTAATATAAATTCTATTGGTATCAACCGGCATCGTTTTTATCACTTGTCGTATCAAACCCATTAACAATTCCATTGGCCGGGCCGCAGTTGGCTGTAGCTTCATATCTGAACGCGAAAAATTTGACCACCCCATTTTTTCAGGGCACTGTGGGGCAATAACGAGGGCGGGAAAATGGGTCATATTTTGATCGGTGGCAAAATTGGCTACGCCCCATTTTAGCTGGGCTTCATTGTCATTACCCCGCTCACCAGAGCCATGCAGAAAAATTACAAGTGGATATTTACGCAATGGATCTGAATCAGGATAAAGTTGTCGGTACAAGAGTGTATCGCCTTTATCGCCCAGATATTTTTCAAAACTAAAACGTGATGGGGCTTGGCCAAATGCCCCAGGCATATTTACGCAAAGCATCGCAAGCAGTGCAATAGAAATCGTTTTTAGATTTTTCATTGTTCATTTTTTAATGTGTACCAAGTTATGTCATTTGGATATTAAAACAATATTGTCACCATTTCTTCATCGTCATGACGTGTACGGGTAGACGATTTTCATGTACCGGGTATTTCGCTGCAGTAGCTGTTCCGTAAACCCATCCGCAAGCCCACTGCAACACCCATAAGTCGCCGCCGCCTGGTCTCCGACCAGCGGCACAAAAACTATGATTTCACACGCCCAGAACTCTATGTTATCATGTAACATTATCATAATTCGCCTGTGAAATATTATTATGATGGTATCGATGATTTTAAAATGCCGAAGCACTTTTTCGAAAATTAGCAGTGGCTGTCAGGTTCCCGTTGGTCAAAGACCTGACGGGGGCGTTCTGGAATAGAAAGATGCTTTAAATTTGTGAAAGCAATACTGGCAGATGAGAAAAGTTTTCCGCTGCAGTAGGCGTTCCGTAAACTTAATCCGCAAGCCGACTGCAACACCATAAGTCGCCGCCGCCTGTTCATGCTAACTGCGATTTGAATTGCACCCACAAATTAGATTGAGTTTTTTCGTATTAATTTTTTAGCTAATTTTAGCCGGATAAAGAAATTCTGTTCAATCAACCTGTAAAACTATTTTCTACTATGGGTTTTCAATTAGATTTTTGGGATTATATAACTTTTGCAGTTTTGGGCCTTTCAGGATTATCGTTTGTAATATTTTTATTTTGGCTGGCAGGTTTGCCGGGCCGCATTGCTATTAAACGAAACCATCCCGAAGCGGAGGCCGTAAAGTTGTTGGGTTGGAGCGGTTTTTTAGCGGTAGTGCCATGGATACAGGCTTTTATTTGGGCCTTTAAACCAACGGACGTAATTGATATCCGCCGTTTTCCTAAAGAAGAAGCAAAAGCAACAGAAGAAGAAATTACTCAGCTAAAAAATAATCCGGGAAAAATATGATATCAGCATTCTTACTCGTTTTTATATACCTGGCATTATTCTGGCTGATTTTTTTTAAGCTGAAATGGATTCGTTTCACATTTGCCTGGGGCGCATTTTCAATCTTATTTATTGCACATGTTTTATTCATATTTATGATCGGGTTGCGTTTTGTAACTCCATACTCCACCAATGCAAAAGTTATTCAGCATACCATTCAAATTACTCCCCGCCTTAGTGAACCAACATTGGTTACGGCTGTATTGGTAGAGCCTGATCAACCTGTAAAAAAGGGACAACCGCTTTTTCAATTTGATCGCCGGCCGTACGAATACAAAGTTCAACAACTGAAGGCCCAACTGCAGCAGGCTTTACAAAATGTAAAGGTTTTAAAAGCCAATGTTGATATTAGCAAAAATAAACTGGCTAAAGAAAAAACCGAATTGGCCTACACAAAATATCAACAAAGCCTTACGGCAGATTTGGCTGCCAATGGCGCCGGCCCGGAGGAAGATGCCCAACGTGGCGCTGCACAATTTACCACTAAGGAAGCTGCTGTAAAAGAAACCGCGGCAGAACTGGAACGGGCAAGGATAGAATACCAGTCGAACGTAAATGGTATCAATACAGGCGTTGCTATTATTGAAGCACAATTGGCCGAAGCACTTTTTTATCTTAACAACACTACTATTTATGCGCC
>JBGSIG010000248.1:0-2331 GCA_041742655.1 Ferruginibacter sp.
GCGGAGCTTTAATTGGTGTTGCAATTAATGCAATATTGTTGTTGCCCGTATTGGATTATGCCAAATACAGTAAAAGAGGAGGCCAGCTTGTTTTAGATAATAGAATAGATTCCAAAACAAACACTATAAAACAAAATAAAACCACCGGCCTTTCCAGGGAATATGCTTTTCAGTGGAGTTATGGTAAAATGGAATCATTGAGTTTATTGTTTCCAGGCATAACAGGATATGGTTCACATTTTTCTTCACGGGATGAAGAGTACAGCATTTTTCCTAAATTATCCGAAACATCCAACGTAAGCAATTACCTGCAGGAAAAATTAAATGTTCCTGAAGACCAGGCTGCCAACATTTCTGCCAATCTTTCGGGTAGTATATACTGGGGCGATAAACCATTTACAACCGGATCTAATTACCTGGGGGCTTCAATTTGTTTCCTGTTTGTGCTTGGTATGTTTTTGTTGGATAATAAACACAAGTGGTGGATTTTAACAGCCAGTATTGTTGGAATTATTTTAGCAATGGGTAAAAATTTGCCGCTCGTCAACAATTTCTTATTCGACTACCTGCCGCTATATAACAAATTTCGCACACCGGAAATGGCGCTGGTAATTCCACAAATCTTATTTCCTGTTGTGGCAGTGCTGGCAGTACAAAGTTTAGTGACCAATGTTGACCCTTTGGCCACGAAAAAGTTCAAGCTAAGTGTTATGGCAATGGCCGCAATTTTTGTAGTAGCTGGCCTGTTATATTTTAGTCTTGATTACAGTAAAGAAAACAAAGAGAGAACAGCGGCCGTAAATGCCGTGTTTGCTGCACCAGACAGCTCTGCCAATTTAAAGATGCAGGAAATTAATCAAAAATACCAGGGGCTTGTAGATAATAATGTGTATGAAAATTTTCTACAACAAACAAAAGGCGACACTAAAATAAGCAGGGCGGTTGTAACGGAGCTGCGCAAAGACAGGAAAGCTTTTTTTGGCAGCGATATTACGCACTCACTGCTTTTTGTGGCATTAACGGTTGCGTTAATCGGCCTGTTTCTTTACAAAAAAATTAACGCCGTCATATTAATTGTAGGCTTGCCGCTATTAACGCTTTTTGATCTTGTACCTTTTGATATGCATTATATAAATGACAAAAGTTTTGATAATGCAGAAAAATATCACGCCAATGAATTTCCGGAATCAGATGCCGATAAATTCATAACGAAAGACGTGGACCCTAACTTTAGGGTATTCAATTTAAGCGGTGGAGATCCTTTCCAGGAAGCAAAAACTTCTTACTACCATAAATCCATCGGCGGCTATCACCCTGCCAAATTGGGTATTTTCGACGACCTGATAACTTACCAATTGAGCGGCCAGCCGAATTTTTCGGTTTTAAATATGCTGAATGTAAAATATGTAATTCAGCGAAACGAAAAAGGTGACAACGTTACAACCTATCCTAATATGCAGGCGCTTGGCAATTGCTGGTTTGTTCAAAGCGTACAATTTGTAAACGGCCCTTCAGAAGAGATGAGAGCGCTGGACAACTTCAACCCAAGGGATACTGCAATCATAGACAATAGTTACAAAAATATCATAACAGGCTTTTCGCCGCCCGATAGCCTTGCGTCTATAAAGCAAACCGCTTTCGATAACATGGCCATTAAATATGAAAGCAACAGCAGTTCTACGAACGTAGCAGTATTTAGTGAAATATTTTATAAAGACTGGAACGCCTATATAGATGGCAAGTTAACCCCCATTGCAAAAGCAAATTATGTATTAAGGGCGTTGGTAGTGCCCGCAGGTAAACATAGCATTGAATTTAAATTTGAACCGCCGGTATACAAATTAAGTTACAACATATCTATGATTGCAACATGGTTGCTGGTTGTGTTATTAATTGCTTATGCAGTGTATCTTTTTAAAAAACGCAACTCGCAAATTGCGGAATAATGGCAGCGCAGCAAAGTGAAATTATTTTTTGTAAGGGAAACGATCCATTAGCAATATTGATCAACAAAAAGGCTACTGAATTATTTTTAACCCTCCAAAATTTTGATGCTTCATCGCTGAATATTGAAGACAGCTTTAAAGACTATTTCGTTAACCATCATTTGGGTGAAAGGTTATTTTTTTCTATTGAAAATAGTGCTCATATTATTTACCAGTCTGTAAAAAAAACAGGTAAATCAATTGAAGATATAAGTATCGTGGACTACGGGGCTGGCCTCGGCACTTTGTATATGCTGGGTGGAATGTTGGGTTTTAAACGAATAATTTATAACGATTATCTGCCCGATTGGAAAAACACTGCAGTATCCATTTGTATGGCACTGAA
>JBGSIG010000249.1:0-4283 GCA_041742655.1 Ferruginibacter sp.
GCCCGGTACAATATCATAATTGAATCCACCGGCGCCGCCGCCGGCAGACACAGGCACTTTCATAATACCTAATTGACTTTTTCCCGTTTGCTCATATTCTAGAAATAACCCGGTATTGTAGGCATCGCCTCCTTTGGTATGGCAATGTGCACAGTTAATATCAAGGTAAGCTCTCGCCCTTTGGTCCAGGGTAAAATGTTTACTGTCTTTCCAATCGGGTAATTGCTCAATTGTTGACAGATCAGGTAATCCTTTTAATATTCCGCGGGAAGCCCACTCTGCCAGTTGATTAACCTGCTGGCCTGCAAATGTAAAATTCAGATTTCTTGCTTTTGGCCCAATAGGAGTCAAAATATCATTGTGCACATGGCATCTTTTACAATCATTGGTATTTGGTACCTGGTACATAGTAGACATATTGTTGCCCTCATCGTCCAATAAAACAATCGGCAGTTTTGCTCCAGTAATATGTTTAACCGCATCTGTTTGTTCCTTGTTCCACAAATAATTCATCACCTTCCATTTTTTATCAAATGGATCTTTTACAAGCAGCCTGGTCTCAATCATTATTTTTTGATGCGCCTCATTCGTATACGCAAAGTTTTTTATAATGATGGTAGAGTCGGGAAAATCAAGTGGGCCTTTAGATGTATAATTAATAAAACTGCCTTGTGGTAAATAAATAAACCTGTCTTTAACTGCGTAATCTGTAAATAACGCAGAACTTAATTCATAATTGATTACTCCATTTGCCGGGTGCAGTTCGCTCAGTTTATCTTTAAAAAATCCGTAGTCTGATAATTTTTCTTTAAACTGAAAATTTTTATTTTGCAGTACTGCCTGTTCATTTTGCGTTGAGTTATTTTTACAACTTTGCACAAATAGAACAGCAAATGCTGTTGCTGAAAAAAGTGCGATCGTAATAAAAAAAGTCCTTTTCATTGCAGGCAAAGTAAAAAACATTTTAGCAAAATTATTTACAATTGTACGGCGCCACATCAGTAACCGGTTTCCATTTGGCTGGCGTTTGAACGTGTAAAATATCCGCATTCACAAAAATATTATCCCCTGGTTGATCAATACAAATTGAATCTGGGTTTGCTGCCATGCCCTGTGTTAAAATATTAGTAGACACTCCATCATACATAATAAATGGCAGGCGTCTGTTTTTGCGGGCTGGGTCAAGGGCGTTTAGTTGTTGCTCAACGCCAATCAGCAATTGACCCATGTGGTGTTCATAGGCTGGCGCCGGAAACTGGCTGCCCATCTCAATGGTGTTGCCATATATCTTAATGTTTTTAGAGATAGGAAAATAGTTATCACTTATTTTATCAGCGGCCTTTTCATCTACTGCAAAACCCGATGCAATTGATATTGGTGATGCATTATTATTAACAATGCGGTTGTTGTACAATTCAATATTGGAAGCCGCCAAAATTATTACACCACTACCGGGAGATGCGTTACCCACACCGGAAATAGTACCGAAGCTACCTGCTTTGGCAAAATTCAGGTTATTGTTATCATGAATATTATTGTTGTAAGCTTTTATATGGCCGCCTCTTTTTGAAAGGCCCGGTAAATCGAAAATTAAAAACCCTGCGGTATTGTTGTAAAATTCATTGTCGTATACCTGCGCATTGGTAGAATTTTCAATTTCGCACCCGGCCACATTTTTTGCAGCCTTGCAATTTTTTACCACAATGCTGTCAGACTGCCCAACATAAATGCCGGCATCTGATGAGCCTTCTGCATAGCAACTATCTATCAATACATTCGTGCACAAAACCGGGTACAGCGCATAGCCGCCACTGGTAGAGTCCGCGGTTTTCCAGGTGGCATGCAGGTTACGCATTACAACGTCCCGGCTTTTATTAACTTTTATAAGGTCGCCCCTGGAATCACGAATGGACATCGCTTCAATGGTAAAACCCTTTACATCTGTCACCCTTATTCCTTCACCGCCCTGGCTTTGTTCCGAGAAGTCAAGTATGGTTTTATCATAACCTTCGCCTTTTATCAAAATATGATTCACCATTGCAATGCTGAGGTTATCAAATCTATATACTCCCTGTTTCAGCAAAATGCTGGTGCTGTCTTTCATAGATAGAAAAGCTTCCACAATTTTGCTTTCATCGCCGGGGGCAAAACTGATGGTGGTCGTGTAATCACTTTTATTCTCTGTTGCGGGATTACAGGAGAAAAATAAAATGACGCTTCCCATTATAGAAATAACTACCAAGGATAATTTGTGTTTCATTTAAGTTGATTTATTGCACTAAGATAAAATTTTAATTGAATTAGAAAGTATTATATGGATATGCGATAAAATACATAGTGCCTGCATTATAGTTGGCATTACCGCGAAAGTAATAATTATTGGCAACGTTTTTTGCGCCAGACCTTAAACCCTAAATCATTTTCAACAAAAAATAATTTAACTACGGATCTAACATGATGGAAGCAGGTACATTTCTCTCGACTAAACCACCCGAGACTTCATAAAAATAACCAGGCTTATACCTGAAACTGGTACTGAAAGCCCAATACATTTTTTCCAAAATAAACTATTGCCAAATTTAGTATTGACATAATAATTGGTGAGTTAAAAATTAACAACCTGGCTATTGTTTGTGACCTTTTAAAAAAAGAAAAGTAATGAACCTGCGTTAATCTTTAAGCCGTGCTTTTAATGCCCCAGGGCGAGCCATATTGAGTAGGAATATGCACATCAATAAATATTAGTACACTTCAACAATAACCCTCGATAGCAAATCGTTAATGAAAAACAATAGACTTTCTTGCAATAGATATAAATTTGCGTTCATTGGCGCAATAGTTGACCTGTTACATTTGATTGGTAATAGGGCAATTTGTCAGAATTGAGTTACGTTTATTGCTTATTAAAATATCCAATAATTAATATCTTATGAATAAGAAAATCAGTGCCGTAGCGATTGCTATAGTGTCCGTAGTCTTTTTAATTTCTTTTACCAGTTGTAATGAAGTGGTAACCACCGCAAAAGCAACAGAAAAAGAGCCGGTAGTTGTTGTACCCCCTACTCCTACACCCGCTGTAGTCACTTCCACTCCCTTGTTTGACACTTCCGATTACAATAGTAGAATGCTGGAATTGAGTAATAACGATACCACGGGCAAATGGCCGGTGAAAACCGCCTACCCGCTTGCCGGCGCCTTATTACCCTACAACAGGATAATTGCCTATTACGGAAACTTATTTTCGAAACGCATGGGCATTTTAGGAGAAATACCCCGGGAAGAAATGTTGCAAAAATTGCAAGGTGAAGTTGCAAAATGGCAGGCTGCAGACCCTACTACCAAAGCGATTCCTGCATTGCATTATATTGCTGTTACTGCACAGGGTGCACCCGGTAAAGATAAAAAGCATCGTTTAAGAATGCCTTTTCGCCAGATAGATACCATCTTAGAATGGGCCAAACCAATTAATGCGTTGGTATTTGTAGATATACAGGTTGGGCATAGCAACGTTACTGATGAAGTTTCGGCACTTAAAGAATACCTTAGTTTACCCAATCTTCATTTAGGAATTGATCCGGAATTTTCCATGAAGAATGGCGAAGTACCCGGTTCAAAAATTGGCACTTTCAACTCAACTGATATTAATAATGCCATTGATATTTTAGCAGATCTTGTTCGTAAAAATAACCTTCCGCCAAAAATACTGGTGGTACACCGTTTTACACAAGGCATGGTTACCGACTATAAAAATATAAAAACAGTACCTGAAGTGCAGATAGTAATGGCGATGGACGGGTTTGGCGACAAGACCTTAAAAAAATCTTCTTACATGAGGTACATCTACCGCGAGCCAGTTCAATTTACCGGTTTTAAAATATTTTATAAAAATGATAACAAACCAAACACTACCGGCATGTATACCCCGGAAGAATTAATGAAATTTACACCAATACCAATGTATATTCAATATCAATAAATCCAGGTCTTTTATCTTATGAAAATTAACCCAAAACAATTTATCTGCAGTTTGCTGATTTTCACCGGCTGTTCGTACATGCCCGTGAATGACATTGCACCAATGGCACCTTCCCTTATGGTGAAGGCACCGGTTAAAGAAATTGTTGCCGCAAAAACAATGGCGGATGCACAAACTATTCTTTCAAAAAAAGAAGTGCCGGTTTTATGTTACCATCACATTAAAGAACTTCCTGCTACCGCAAGCGAGTATCTAAAGGCCTACACCGTTACACCCACCGCATTTGCAGATCAAATGAAAACCTTAG
>JBGSIG010000250.1:0-1799 GCA_041742655.1 Ferruginibacter sp.
ATCGGATAAAAATTATGTTTAAGGTGTTTGAAAATTGAACCTGACTAGTTCAATTAATAGTTTGCTACCCATACAAATTTTAGTAATTTAAATACAATTTCCAGAAGTTTTTTATGTAAATTTGAAGTATCAATTCAGATGAAAAACTGTATTAATTTGAAGGGGCACTATTAGGGGCACTTGAAATAAAAAGCATATATAACTTATTATATATCAACCACATAGTAAAGAGAAGTCAATCCCTCTTTCTCCGCCAGTAGAAATACAAATTGAATTAAAACCCTTTAAATCGTATGATTTAAAGGGTTTTTTCTTTTCCCATAGTATCAAATTATTCATTAATGCGTGAAATGAAAGGGATAAAATCGGTTACCCTAAACTATCCGAAATTAGGGTAACCGATTTTTATCTCAACCTAGCATTCACAAGGCATTACAAAAAGTTCAGTAACGAGTTTAAAAATTGTACATCTTGTATGTTAGTCTTATTAGAATTAAATTTAATAACAACTAAAAGGTTACCACTATGAAAACAAAAGTATCTATTCTCTTTTACGCAAAGAGAGCAAAAGCAAGTGTAAACGGCTTAGTACCTATTTACACAAGAATTACGATCAATGGCAAAAGAATTGAATTAAGTACCAATAGATTCGTTGAAATAACAAAATGGTCAACAGAAGCAGGCAAAATGAAAGGCTTTTCAGAAGAAGCACGTTCAATAAATAGCCACCTTGATATGTTGAGAATTCAAATTATAGATATGCAAATGGAATTAATCCATAAAAAATTTCCAGTAACGACTGAAACACTCAAAAGTAAAATACTAGGAACTGAAGAACGACAAAGAATGCTCGTCCCTATCTTCCAGGATCACAATAACAAAATAAAAGAATTGGTTGGCAAGGAATATGCAGCAGGAACATTAGAACGCTATACCACTTCCCTAAAACATACTATTGAATTTATGCAATGGAAGTATAATGTATCTGACATTGACATTAATAAAATTGACCATGCCTTTATATCAGACTATGAATTCTGGTTAAGAAGCGTTAGAAACTGCGCCAACAATACTGCAGTAAAATACATTAAGAATTTCAATAAAATCATTAAAATTTGTTTGGCCAATGATTGGCTCGACAAAAATCCTTTTGCGAATTACAAATCAAAAGTTAAAGAAGTTGACCGTGTATATTTATCTGAAGATGAAGTTCAAAGTATCATTAACAAAGACTTCAAATCAGAAAGACTATCCTTAGTGCGGGATATCTTTCTTTTTAGCTGCTTTACAGGTTTGGCTTACATAGATGTCAAAAACTTAACAAAGTCGCATATAAACTTCGGCATTGATGGAGAGAAATGGATATTCACCCACCGCCAAAAAACCGAAAGCGCTTCTAAAATTCCAATTCTTCCAGTTACGCAAATGATAATTGACAAATACGAAAACCATCCACAAAGCAACAATCAAGAAAAACTACTTCCTATTTTGAGCAACCCAAAAATGAATGCCTATTTAAAAGAAATAGCAACCATTTGCGAGATTGAAAAAGAATTAACCTTCCACATTGCACGCCACACTTTTGCAACGACAGTAACGCTTACAAATGGCGTTCCTATCGAAAGTGTTAGTAAAATGCTTGGTCATAAAAATTTACGAACCACACAACACTATGCCAAAATATTGGATAGAAAAGTAAGTGAGGACATGAAAATTTTAAGAGATAAATTCAAAATGGATAATATTGAATTTAAACTGGTTAAACAAAATTAATTATTTTTAAGAATACGCTCAACACA
>JBGSIG010000251.1:0-2842 GCA_041742655.1 Ferruginibacter sp.
GTGCCACTTAGGTTCCATCCATAACATTGTTGATAAAAACATTTGCTGCTTATAGCACCTGCGTTTGGTTTCGGCGTAAAGGCATAGAGTGTTTTAGGTAGAGAAGGGTGGCCAAAAATTTGAAATGGTTTATCGGTTCCCCGTCCTTCACTTAACGCAGTGCCCTCAAAAAAACAGGTAGAGGGGTACAGGTAAATACTTTGCATTTCTCTTAAATTGGGTGATGGCGCAACCGGCAAAATATATTTACTATCATGATCATAGTTAGCGCATTTTATTACTTGTACATGAAAAGGTGTATCAACTGTTGGGTTTGTAGAAACGTTGTAAGCATTGATTGTGTTGGCTTCAGCAGATAACCATTTTTCTCCGGCTAACATTAACGCATACTCCGCGATGGTCATTCCATAAACAATCGGTATAGGCTGCATCCCAACAAAGCTTTTAAAAGCAGGAATCAGCACCGGCCCATCAACGTAAAAGCCATTGGGGTTTGGCCTGTCCAAAATCAACAGCGGTTTGTGGTTTTCTAAAGCCGCTTCCATAAAATATTGCAGCGATGAAATAAACGTGTAAAAACGAACACCAACATCTTGTATATCGAATATTAACACATCTACTCCGTCGAAATCTGCTTTGGTTGGTTTCCTATGGTAACCGTACAAACTTATAACAGGTATGCCGGTTTTTTTATCGACTGCATTATTTACTTCTTCCCCCGCGTCGGCTGTTCCCCTGAAACCATGCTCCGGTCCAAATATCTTTACAACTTTGACACCTCTTTTAATAAGCGTGTCTACCAGTTGTGTGTTATTGACCAAACTTGTTTGATTGGCAAAAATGGCCACGGTCTTTCCTTTTAGTAGGGGAAGGTATACTTCCATTCTCTCAGCACCGGGAACAATTTCAGGCCTTGAAATGTTTTTATTTGTTGATTGGGCGCAGGCGCCGAGACAGACAAGTAAGAAAACAGAAAAAGTAAAGCGTTTATTATAATTCATTTTTCAAAGTTCTTTAAAGTTTTTTAATTGGGAGGTGAAGTTTTTGATTAATAAATTGACAAAAAATAAAGCGGTCATTTTTTACTTCTTTTTATTTTTAATATAAATTAAAATGCATAATTGCCGATGGCTATCGTTCATGACGTCCGTTAAGCCAGATTGTAGTACATTGCATGGCTAAAAAAATAATTAATCAGCATCTTGCCTTACGCCGCGGCGCAGGGAAGATATCAAAAAACAAAAACTATGGCACAAGTAAAGCAGGGTGATGTGGTGAAAGTACACTACACGGGTAAATTAACGAATGGCGAACAATTTGATTCTTCTGTTGGTAAAGATCCATTGGAGTTTACAGTAGGCGCAGGGCAAATGATTAGCGGTTTTGATGCTGCTATGCCAGGCATGAATGTGGGGGATAAAAAAACAATTAACATAGCACCAGAACATGGCTACGGCGAAAAAAGCGAAGATGCCATCATTGAATTTCCGAAAGAAAATGTTCCGGCTGATATGAAACTGGAACCCGGTATGCCTTTAACATTAAGCAATCAGCAGGGGCAACCAGTACCTGTGATAGTTGTTGAAGTAAAAGATGATGTGATTGTGTTAGACGCCAATCATTTTTTAGCCGGACAGGAATTAGTGTTTGATATTGAGTTGGTGGAGATAGTGTGAAGAAAAGGCAATAGTGAATAGGCAATGGGCAATAATTTGGTACGCTACAGTGACGAGACAACTTGCAATAAAATAAGCAATCATGTTGAATCTCAATCATAAAGAGCTAAAGCATGGCAGCTTGCAATTCAGTTATATAAAGAAGAGCTGGTGATTGTTAGAAGATTACCTAAAGAAGAAATTTTTAATTTAAGTTCTCAAATTAAAAGAGCTGCTCTTTCTATCAGTAATAATGACGCAGAAGGTGCTGCCTGGAAATCTGCTTTAGAAAGAAAAAGATTTTATGAAACAGCCGGTCGTCTGTTGTGGAAGTTGATAATTGTTTGGAGGTAATTTTAGCTGCTGAATATTTAGAGAAAAAAGAAATATCAACTGCAGAAGACTTGGTAGAACAAACTTTTAAACTGCTGTCAAAAATGATTGAAAAACAAAATTGATTATTGCTTATTCACTATTGCCTCAATACTAAACCCTGCATTGGAAATTGAATAAAGACCCGAACTAAATTATTGCATATTCACTATTGCTTATTGCTTCTATAACCCAAACTGCCTTTTACCACGACTAAAATCACAAACTAAATTATTGCCTATTCACTATTCCCTAAATTTAACCATGATTCAAATTAGTCCCGATAACGGTGCCGAACGCCAGATGCGTTATGTGCAGATAGATACACAAAGTGATCCAACTAGTAGTTCACATCCCACAACGGAAAAACAAAAAGACCTTAGTAAATTATTATGTCGCGAATTATTGGGCATGGGGATCACGCATGCAACGACGGATGAATATGGTTATGTATATGCCACCATACCTGGCAATAGTAATAAAAAAAATATTCCTGGTATTTGTTTTTGTGCGCATGTGGATACTGCGCCAGACTGTAGTGGTTACCAGGTAAAACCAATCCATCATCGCTATTACGATGGAGCTGATATTATTTTGCCAGATGATACCACACAGATTTTAACCATCGCCCAGTCGCCTTATTTAAAACAACATATCAACCATGGGGTAATAACAGCAAGCGGCTTAACATTGCTGGGTGGCGATGATAAAAGTGGTGTGGCAGTTATTATGGAAGCTGCATTGTATTTTGTGCAAAACCCTGTGGTTAAACATGGCGACATAAAAATTTTATTTACGCCCGATGAAGAAGTAGG
>JBGSIG010000252.1:0-2450 GCA_041742655.1 Ferruginibacter sp.
GGAAATAGTAAATTTGTCATGGATCTAAATACTAACGTTGCCCCACTTTGAACATATTTTATGCCATCGTGGGGCTTTTCTAATATTTATTTATCACCAAATATAGACTCAGTGTGCATTACGTATTTTCAGGATGACCCCACAAAAACAACAAAATAAAAAAGGCTAACTCAAAAAAGTTAGCCTTCAAAAAAATTAGTTGGTTTACTTACGCATCCTTGCCATGGCAGTTCTTATACTTTTTGCCGCTACCACATGGGCAGGCATCGTTTCTGCCAATCTTTGGTTTGAAACTGCCTGCAACTACATAGGTTTGTTTGTTAGCAAACTCTATTATTGCCCTATAGGCTTTATATTACTTTCTTTAATTTTATTTTGTATATATTTTTTTAACTCAGCAAAGCTCATGTCCTGGGTTTCTAAACTTACTTTTTCTCTAATTTCACGCATCATTTTCACTGCGTCAAATGTTTTTTCTTTTTTAATTGTTTCCATAATTAATAAGGTCTTTGGGACTTCTAATTTCTATCATTTGGTATCCCAACCGAAGGTTTACCGAATTATAGCCTTTTATTCTGTCCAGATTTACAATATGTTTAAAATTCCAGCTAGCCAAAACATCCACTTTATTTATTGTTGCCAAAGCGATATGCCTGCAATCTTCTAAACTTGTCTTTCCTACCACCCCTTCCGAAACATACATATCTGCAAGCTTAACTGCTTCTTCCGTTAGTTCTATCCGTTCAAATTTTTCAGCAGAGTAATTATATAGAAGTTCCCTTACTTTTTGTGGAGCATTAATTAATTCAAGCTCAAGTAGGTCTGAAATTATAAATATGATTTCATTATTTTCAAGCCGTTCAAAAAAAGCAATAGTAGCATCTCTAAATTCTTCATCGAAGTACCCGCCAACTACAGAAGTGTCTATATAAATACGTTGTTTCATTTGAATTCAAATTTACAAAGTATTTATTGAAGTTCTGTTTATCGGCTGATTTTAGAAAATCGTACAATCTGCAAATTGTATATTTACGGAACTTGTAAATATGAACAAATATTTTGCAATGGAGTATAAGTTAGTGCATTACTGAAACAAAATAAAAAAGGCTAACTCAAAAAAGTTAGCCTTCAAAAAAATATTTCAATTCACTTATGCATCCTTGCCATGGCAATTCTTATACTTTTTGCCGCTACCACAGGGGCAGGCATCGTTTCTGCCAATCTTCGGTTCTACCCTTATCGGTTCCTGCTTAATGGCGGGGGAGGGATCGTTGTAATCATTTTCGTTGCTGATGTATTCGGGGCCACCATTACCGGAGGCAGCTCCTGCAAATTCTTCCTTGCGCTGGCGCATTTTACTCATGTCGGTTTTTTGTTCACGGCCCTCCCTGATAGCACCGGCATTGGTTTGCTCGGTAGGGATGGCGCAATGGCAAAGGAAGCTTACGATGTCTTTATTTACCTGGTCGTCCATTTGTTTAAAAGCGCTGAAGGCTTCTATCTTATAAATCACCAACGGATCCTTTTGTTCGTAGCCTGCAGTTTGTACACTGTGGCGCAAATCGTCCATTGCACGTAAATGTTCTTTCCATGCATCATCAATCAAAGCAAGGGTGATGCTGCGTTCCAGCGCATTGGGTAATTCTGCTCCTTCGCTGGCAATGGTCTTGTCGAGGTTGGCCAATGCCTGTATCTGTTTGCGTCCATCCGTAAACGGTACTGCCACATTTTCAATTTGGTTGCCCTGTTCTTTGCGGATATTTTTAATGATAGGGAAAGTTTGTGCCGCAACAGCTGCTACTTTACGGTTGTAATTTGCCTTGGCTTCATCATATAATTTTTCTGTTGTTTGTATTGCATTGCCTTTCTCCAGTTCTTCCTGCGTAACGGTGGTATCAATACCAAAGTTTAAAATTACCGCCAGTTTAAAGCCTTCAAAATCGGCGCTTTCCCTGAAAGAATTGATGAGGCCGTCGGCCACAGAATAAAATGCATTGTCAAGATCCAGCGCAAGCCTTTCGCCAAATAACGCATGGTTACGTTTACTGTACACCACGTTACGCTGCTTGTTCATTACATCATCATACTCCAGCAAACGCTTACGGATGCCAAAGTTATTTTCCTCTACTTTTTTCTGCGCTCTTTCAATCGATTTGGAGATCATGCTGTGTTGTATCACTTCTCCTTCTTTGTAGCCCATCCTGTCCATCATACTGGCAATACGTTCGCTGCCAAACATACGCATCAGGTCATCTTCAAGACTTGCAAAAAACTGGGTACTACCCGGATCGCCCTGGCGTCCGGAACGGCCACGCAACTGCCTGTCTACACGACGGCTCTCGTGGCGCTCTGTACCTACAATGGCCAAACCGCCGGCTTCTTTAACACCCGGCCCCAGTTTAATATCTGTACCACGGCCAGCCATATTGGTAGCGATGGTAACCGCACCG
>JBGSIG010000253.1:0-10327 GCA_041742655.1 Ferruginibacter sp.
AATCATTTACAGAAAAACGTGTTCCTCAAAATTTTAAACCCTGTGATAAACCACTTGAAAACGTTGGTAAAAAATGGGTCACTGCGGTAAATACCCTTCAAAAAATTGAACAACTATTGCCTAATGCAGCCGGGTTTGAAATGGATGTATATTTTGACACAGCCAAAAATTGCCTGCAGATGTACCATGATTCTTCGCAATACAACCGGCTCTCAATTGAAGAAATATTAGCAATATATAAGGCAAGGAGTTTGTCAACATCTATCTGGCTCGATTTTAAAAATCTTTCACCTGTAAATGAAAAGCAATCGCTGGCCTATATTTGTTATTTGCGCAACAAATATGGCCTTCAGAATAAGTTGGTAGTGGAATCTTCCTTTCCACAATTGCTGCAATCTTTTTGTGACAGTGGTTTTTTTACGAGCTATTATACGCCATTTTTTAACCCCTATTTGCAAAGTGAAAGCGACATCATAAATGCCATAGATACCATTTCGCTTAATCTTAAAAACTACCCTACTTCCGCATTATCCGGATATTATTTTCAATATCCTTTGTTAAAGAAATTTTTTCCCGGCTACCCAATACTAACCTGGGCTGACAATTCGAAAGCGAGTTTGGTTAGTACTGTTTTTAACAGGAAACTTATCGGCGATGAACGGGTAAAAATTGTATTGTACCGGTAAGCTATTGTTTGCAAAATGCAAAAGAGGCTGCTTATAAAATGAATAAAAAATAAGCTACAGTTAGATCATCTTTTTATTTTTCCCATTGTTTAAAAATACTAACTTCGGCCTATCAAAATAGTTGTTTAACTAACTAATTTATACTGTTGGCAATTATATAAAGAATAAACATATGAAAAGAATAATAAAAAAAGTAGCCGTTCTGGGCAGTGGTGTAATGGGCAGCCGTATTGCCTGTCATTTTGCAGGTGTAGGTTTGCAGGTTTTATTGCTGGATATTCAACCCAAAGATTTACCTGCAGATGCAACAACTGCCGATAAAAATAAAATTGTAAATGATGCATTGGCAGCGGCGATAAAATCAAATCCATCACCTGTTTACACAAAGGATGTTGTAAAGAAAATTGCCACAGGTAATTTCACCGATAATATGAAAGACATTGCCAGTTGCGATTGGGTAATAGAAGTTGTAGTAGAACGATTGGATATTAAACAATCTGTTTTTTCCGAAGTAGAAAAGTTTCGTAAAACGGGCACTTTAATTACATCCAATACATCCGGTATTCCCATTCACATGATGACGGAAGGAAGGTCGGATGATTTTAAAAAACATTTTTGTGGTACACACTTTTTTAATCCGCCGAGATATTTACGATTGCTTGAAATTATTCCAACGCCATTCACTGATACAGAAGTGATCGATTTTTTAATGGAGTATGGAAGTTTGCAATTGGGCAAAACAACTGTGTTGTGTAAAGACACTCCTGCATTTATTGCCAACCGCGTTGGGGTATTTGGTATGATGGCCATTATGAATACGATGGAGAAATTACAGTTGACGGTTGACGAAATTGATTCACTCACAGGACCCATTATTGGCCGTCCAAAATCTGCTACATTTCGCACGGCAGATGTAGTTGGTATTGATACATTGGTAAAAGTTGCCAAAGGTGTTTATGAAAATTGTCCTGGTGATGAAGCAAAAGAACAATTTGTAATTCCTGCCTGGTTAAATAAAATGGTAGAGAATAAGTGGCTGGGTGATAAAACGGGCCAGGGCTTTTATAAGAAGATGCCTACATCTTCAAAAGGCGAAAAAGAAATACAGGTATTGAATCTTTCTACAC
The DNA here is from genome assembly GCA_041742655.1 of Ferruginibacter sp. GTDB lineage: Bacteria > Bacteroidota > Bacteroidia > Chitinophagales > Chitinophagaceae > Ferruginibacter. Next base: position 1,814 of record JBGSIG010000253.1, read on the forward strand.
TTGAATACGAACCCCGTAAAAAAACAAGGTTTGCAACAATAGAAACCGCCAAACCAATTGATGATTTAAAAACAAGGTTGAAGGCCCTCTGTGCAGGAACAGATAAAGCAGGAGATTTTTATCGTCAGTTTCACTATAATTTATTTGCTTATATCTCTCACCGTATTCCAGAAATTAGTGATGAATTATATAGAATTGATGATGGTATGATGGCGGGCTTTGGCTGGGAAATAGGTGCTTTTGAAAGCTGGGATGTATTGGGCGTTGCAAAAACAACTGAAGCCATGAAAGCTGCCGGATTTAAAGTAGCGCCATGGGTGGAAGAAATGATTGCTGCCGGTGTAAAAAGTTTTTATACTGTAGAAAATGGAAAGCGTTTATACTACGACGTTATTACTAAAACATATAAAGCTATTCCAGGCGGCGAGGCCTTTATTGTAATGAAAAATTTTGCCAACGAAACTATTTGGAAAAACAGTGCCTGCCGTACCTATCATTTAGGTGATGATGTATTAGGATTGGAATGGTACACCAAAATGGGCAGTATTGGCGGCGAGGTATTGGAAGGTATTCAAAAATCAATTTCGCTGGCTGAAGAAAAATACAAAGGTTTGGTAATAGCCAATGATGGCCCCAACTTTAGTGCTGGTGCAAATGTGGGTATGATATTTATGCTGGCAATTGAACAGGATTATGATGAGATAGACATGGCGATACGGATGTTTCAAAGCACTATGATGAGGGTGCGCTATTCTGGTATACCGGTAGTGCTGGCGCCGCATGGCCTGGCATTAGGTGGTGGTTGCGAAATTTGTTTGCATGCAGACAAAGTAATTGCTGCAGCTGAAACTTATACCGGATTGGTTGAAGTGGGCATTGGTGTAATACCCGGTGGTGGCGGCACCAAAGAATTTGTTTTACGTTCGGCCGATGAAACACACGATGGTGAAGTGGACACGCTGACTTTGCAAAATCGGTTTCTAACTATTGCTACTGCAAAAGTGGCTACGTCTGCAGCCGAAGCTTTCGACATGGGTATCTACAGAAAAGGAAGAGATTTGGTAAGCCTTAATTTAGGAAGAAGAATTGCTGAAGCTAAACAGGCTGTGCTTGAATTGTATAATGATGGCTATATAATGCCGGTGCAACGTACCGATATAAAAGTATTGGGGCGTGGCGCTTTAGGTACAATGCTAGCCGGTATCAACGGAATGCACAAAGCAAATTATGTTACCGACCATGATGTAACAGTGGCAAAAAAATTAGCCTACGTAATGTGTGGTGGCGATTTAAGTGAGCCTGCATTTGTTACAGAACAATATTTACTGGATCTTGAAAGAGAAGCTTTTCTTAGCTTAACTGGTGAAAAGAAAACCCTGGAAAGAATACAGAGCGTATTAAAAAGCGGTAAGCCTTTGCGGAATTAAAGTTGCACGATCTTTTTTAATTAGCTACAAAAATATAACCCAGCCAGAGTATGGTCTGGGTTTTTGTTTGTACCTTTTCTTTTTCACAGAATATTTTAGTAATATTTCCCTTTGATTTTCTCTTTGTGTGATTGATTATTTGCTGCAATAGCCTGGGTGCGTTAAAAGCCTGGATGAAGTTATCTAAACTATTAACTGAACTGGCAAGGCGCGGATGGAAAGAAATAGAATTGAAAAGATCTGCAGTGAAAATTTTTTACGGGTTTTTGAAGCAATAGAAAGAAAAGCCGCTACCTTCAACTAACTAAAACCGGAGGATGAATAATATTTTAAAGCCTGCCTTGCTTATACTATTTGCCGGTATTTTTTTTCATGGACAGGCGCAAACAAATGACTCTGTTGCAGTGCAGTTATCTGTAGAAAAGTTTTTATCTTCTTTCAATTCACTGCAATGGGAACCATTTAGACAATCATTTACAGATGACGCCACTATTTTTTTTCCTGATTGGGAAGAAGCACAACGAAAAGTTGGAAGTAAAGAAATAGAAAAAACCTGGCTGCAAATTTTTCCTGAATTCAAAGACATTGCCAATACATTGCAATTGGGCATTGCTAGCCGGGAAATGATGATTCAAGTATACGGACAAACGGCTATTGTTACTTTTCATTTGGGCAATGGTGAAAAATATTTGGGACGAAGAACATTGGTGATGGTGAAAACAAAGGGCGAATGGAAGATTGCACATTTGCATGCATCTGTTTTATTTAAAACCGTCAATCAGTAATTCAGATGCATAAAATACTCTTTCCAAAACTTAGCTGGTTTCTGTTGTTGCTGATACCGATTACATTTTTGGGATTTTATCCATCCTATTTTTCAAAGATATTGTCGCCCATGGATAATATTTATCATGTCCATGCATTTTTTATGGTGCTTTGGGTTGCTATGGCAATAGTGCAACCTTTTCTTATTCAACAGAAAAAAACAAAACTGCATAGGATGATTGGCAAAGCCAGTTATTTTATTATGCCCTTCGTTTTTATTACTGACTATTTGGTTATCAGGCATACTTATTATGCACAGATAAGCAGCACAACGGAGAAAGTGGCAAAAGGACTTTCTAAGCTTATTTCGGAAGAAATATTGTCAAAGGCTGCTGCTTCTATAGATGTTGGGTTAATTTATTTTGCCTGGCTTTTTACTTTTTATTTACTTGCTGTTATCAACCGAAAGACAGTGTTGTTTCATGCTACGTATATGTTTGCAGCTATCCTTACCATCCTTGGCCCAACAGTTGAAAGATTAATCTATAATGTAGTTGCCCATCTTGGAATGTCGTATAATTTTTTAGCACAGAATGTAATCTTGTTTTTTATCCCGTTGTTGCTGCTGGCATTGTGCATTTTTCAAAAACGAAAAGGATATTCAATAAAACCTGCAAGTGTGTCAGTAGGTATTTATATCGCCGGAATAGTTGTGTTTTTCTTTTTACCCGATACAAAGTTTTGGCAATCATTTATTGAACTAATTATGTAAACATAAATAGCATATTAATTTTTTATGCTGTTGCTGCTTTTTTGCTATTCAGCTAGATTGTATGTGCCTGGATCATGACAATGTCGGTCTTTATAGTCATTCAAGAAATGAACTGGCAAAAGTAGATGATGGCGGTTAATAGCCGTCAACGCAAGAAATGAAATTTATAAAGGATTGAATACGTAATAAAAAAAGCAACATTAAAACTAAAAAATGTCAAATTCAGCAGCACCTGTTTTGCAAAATGAAAGGGCAGATATACTCGATGCACTTCGTGGCTTCGCCATACTCGGCATTTTTCTGGATAATGTTTTTGGCTTTACCGGGTATGGCTTTTTTACCACGGCGCAAAGAGAAGCATTGCCTACTTTTTATGCGGATGGTATGCTCGGTTTGTGTGAGCTGGCATTTGTGCATGGAAAATTTTATAGCCTGTTCTCCTTACTGTTTGGCATTGGGTTTTCAATCATTCTCACCCGTAACGAAGAAAAGGGTATCAATCCATTAAAAATATTTTACCGAAGGTTATTTATTTTGCTTCTGATTGGCGCAGTGCATGTATTTTTATTATGGGAAGGGGATATATTATTACTTTATGCACTTGTAGGATTTATTTTACCACTTTTCAGAAATTGTTCTGACAAAGCATTATTAATTTGGGCAGTTGTGCTAATTGCTTCGCCTATTTTAATTGATTGTATCAAAGTATTATTGAATGTGCACGTAGCGGGCTTTTTAGAAAACTTTGCAAAAAGCATCGATAAAAAAACAGGTTTACCTACTGACGAAAATTTTTCTAAATATCTTTTTAAAGAAGGGAGTGGCTGGAAGGAATGGCGCAACTGGCAAGCATCTGGCTGGATATACCGATATTCTTACCTGGTTGAGAGCAACAGAATACCCAAAGTATTAGGGATGTTTCTGCTTGGATTCTACGCCGGCAGAAAAAACATTTATTCCAACCTTGAACATTATGCCCCGTTACTTAAAAAACTACGCCGTTGGGGTTTTATTATTGGTATACCCAGCAGTATTGCCATGGCCATTTTTGAAATTGACGGCTTATCTGTTCCCAAAGCTATAGGCTTATTGGACACTGTTTTTTATGCTGTTAGTGTGGTTCCTTTGAGCCTTGCGTATGTTGCTGCTATTTGTTTATTCTGGATAAAAACAAACGGCAATAACAAATTGAAACTGCTGGCGCCTGTTGGCAGGATGGCACTTACGAATTACTTAATGCAAACTATTCTCGGCATCACCATTTTTTACGGTGTTGGTTTTGGCTTGGGTGGTAATATTGGCCCTGCTGTATTTTTCCCTATTGCAATAGTTATTTATATTGTTCAGATTATTTACAGTAATTGGTGGTTTAAATATTTTAATTACGGTCCTGTAGAATGGATATGGCGGCAATTGACTTATGGAAAGAGATTGGCAATACGCAAATAACACCATTCTGACCGGGACGGTCAGAGTGGTTTAATAGTTCATACTATCTGCAAGCAGCCGATGAAAATGATGAGTACCGGTTTCTCTTGTTACCGAATACCTGCCATGTTTATAAAACCTTGATACGATCCCTTTCTGTACATTTTGTACAATTTCTTCATCCTCCATTTCTACTTTATCCAAATCACTACCGGCACCTTTATCGTATTTATCTTCCTGCCACATATAGGTTAAAAATTCAACTTTAGTTTTATTAACTGCAACGGGGCTTACTATATTTACTGATAAGCCCCAGGGATAAAAATTAAACATCATGTTAGGGTATACCCAAAAATAATAGGCGGCTACATTAGTTCCATAATCAATAGATGATTCGGGTAAATCAAAACAATTATCCGCCTCTTTACTAACACCCAGTTGCAGACTTGCTTTGGCATACAATTCAGTGGTATAATCACCAAAACTCAATGCGGCATTTAAAGATGCATGTACAAAAGGAATATGAAAACCTTCTAAATAGTTTTCGCAATACAAGGCCCAGTTGGCATCTATATTAAATGTTTTACTAAGTTCCGGCCGGTAAATGAAATCTTCTAACGGCAGCCAATGTAACCGTTCCATCATCTCGCTCAAATAAGATGGAGCTTCGTCTTTTTTGCAAAGAGAGGTAAATAATAAATTACCCCAGTTAAATAATGGTAAGGAAGTTAAGTTATCGGATTCACAGGGAAAGTTTTCTACTTCTTTAAATTCCGGCATCGATATAAACTTTCCTGATAATTCAAATAATCTTCCGTGGTACTTACATCGTAAATTGTTCGCCTTACTACATTGTTTATAAGCAATAATATTGCCCCGGTGTGTACAAACATTCGATAGGCAATGTATTTCATCATCTGCATCCCTCGTCAACATCAATGGCTCATTCATATAATTTTCAAGCAAATTAAAAGGTCGTACATCGCCACTAAATTTTATCAGTTCTTTGCTGCCAATAAACTGCCAGGAAGGTGCAAATATTTTTTCTTTAGCCGCTTCAAAATTTTCCACACTAGTATAAATGCTTGTAGAGATGGTACTTGCTTTTGCAATATTGGGATCAATGAATAACCGGCTCATAAAAAAAGTTTACCCAATTTATAAAATATTATTTCAACATGGGTAAATATTATTCAGCTGCAAAATCGATTGATAATTGGTTTTATTATTTTATTCTATGTCAATAATGTTACTTTTATCAACGTATTTTTTGAGCACAATAATTTTAGAAAATGGGAGAAGTTGAATTAAGGCCGAATACCAACCAACTCTATATTCATTCTGCACTATTTTTTTACGGTGATGCAGCCAGTGAGGCGCTAAGTTTTCAAATTGCAAAAGATATTGCAGACCACTGGAATGCTGCCCGGGGCAAAGCACGAATAAAAAACCACCTGTATAAGGTGGTGTTTGATATTGAAGGTATTTGGGCTAAATCGCTGGTACCTGAAATGGTGTTTGAAAATAGAAATCTCCGAAATAATTATTTTCGGATAGAAGAATATGCTTCTGGAAATATTTCATTTGTGGATGGCGTTGGCAGCAATACCGGTTATTTTAAACTTGACAATTTGTTAAATAATTCAACAACAGCGGCGCATGAGTATGGCCACACCATCGGGCTGGAACATCCTGAAATATTAGATATACGCGGCAAAGGCACTCCGGGCATCATGTATCCGAGAGGTACAATTGTAGATGCAGTTTATCAATATAGTCCTGTTGCTTTACCCTTAGCACCGGGCGGCACAATGAACCCTTTTAGCAGAAAAGTTTTGCCGGAAGATATTGATAATCTAAATCTGCACAGGCTTGCCTACAATCGCCACGGCCATGCCATAATAGGAAATTTTACAAACGTGTGGCACCAGCAACATCAGCCTTAGGCGCCACTTATCCTAAATTGTACGGGCATCAATTGTAAAATCCCTTATCTTCAAACCTTAATCAAAAAAGCACTTATACGGGGGTTAATTTATTAAATACAAATGATATTATGTCAATTCTTTCTATTGAAAACCTGAGTAAAAATTATGGCCGCATACAGGCGCTTAAAGGCGTAAGTTTTAGTGTGCAAAAGGGTTGCGTATTTGGAATACTGGGGCCCAACGGCAGCGGTAAAACTACTATGCTGGGCATTATAATGGATATTTTAAAACCAACCGGCGGCAGTTATAAATTATTCGATCAAATACCGGAGGCAAACCTTCGGCGAAAAATTGGTACTTTTTTAGAAACCCCCAATTTTTATCATTACCTGTCTGCTCAAAAAAATCTGCAGATTGTAGCAGCATTAAAAGAAAAAGGATACGATGATATTCCACGGGTATTGGAAATGGTAAATCTAACTCAAAGAAAAGATTCCCGTTTCAGCACTTACTCATTGGGCATGAAACAGCGGCTTGCAATAGCGTCCTGTCTTCTCGGCGACCCAGAGGTGCTAATATTGGATGAGCCAACAAATGGCCTCGACCCTGTAGGCATTGCAGAAACAAGGCAATTGATAATGCAATTGTACCAGCAGGGAAAAACGATTATTATGGCGAGCCATCTGCTGGATGAGGTGGAGAAAGTTTGCACACATGTGGCGATTCTGAAAAAAGGTGAACTGGTTACAACCGGCGATGTAAATGAAATTTTAGCCAATGAGGATATTGTAGAACTCGGCGCTTCGGATATTGATCAATTAAAAGCTGCGGTGGGCATGCTGTCTGGATATGTCAACATCAAAGAGTCCGGTAATTTAATACAGCTTTTTTATCCTGTGGGTACTGCCAATCTTGAAAGAATCAATCGCCATTGCTTTAAAAATGGGGTAACATTAAGTTATATGCAATTGAAAAAGAAAAGCCTCGAAACCAAATTTTTTGAACTAACCAATTAATCAATCATTGCTTTTATGATAAAATTATTGAAGATAGAATGGCTTAAAATAAAAAATTACAACGCTTTTATTGTACTCACCAGTTTCTTTTTGCTGGGCGTACTAATCGTAAACTACGTTGTTTATCTTGTAAATAAAAACATCCTCAGCCAGACCCAGGCAGGCAAAATAATGCCGTCATTTTCCCCGTACAATTTTGATAAAACATGGCAAACCACCAGTTATGCAACGGGTTGGATTTTACTGTTGCCTGCGCTGTTGTTGATAATTTTGGTAACGAACGAATTTACATACCGCACTCACCGGCAGAATATTATTGATGGATGGAGCCGCAAACAATTTGTTGATGTAAAAATAGTAATGGCTTTGATTGCCGCCCTGCTATCGACTGTGATGGTTATTATTACCGCATTGCTGTTTGGCTGGGGCTCGGGTACTTCATTTTCGTTAGAAGGATTTTCTCATGTAGGATTTTTCTTTTTAAAGGCGTTTACTTACAATATGTTTGCGGTGCTCATTGGCGTATTGGTAAGAAGGACGGGCTTTGCAGTAGGCATCTTTTTTATTTACATGGGTCTTGAAAATTTTATCTCACAATTGCTTGATGTTTGGAGCATCAAGCTACGTAAAGATAGTTCTATTGACCTGGGCAGTATGGGCGATTACCTGCCAATGAACGCGGCAGACGGGTTACTTACTTTTCCAGATAACCCGATTAAGGGCCTGGCAAAAGGCGTATTGCCTACTGATTATACAGCAGTGGTAATGGTGCTAAGTATTTTTTACCTGGTTTTATTTTACTGGTGGAGTAATAACCGGATGTTGAAAACAGATCTTTAAAAAGATTGAAAGCAGGTTTTTTGTTATTTGTTGCAGAGTTGCTGAAGTGCAATATCAATTGTTGGATATAAAAAAGTAAAGCCGGTATTTTGTATTTTTTCGCAGTTGACTGATGCACTTTTTAATACTTCAGTACTTCTATCTCCCATCATTATTTTTAAAGCAATTACTGGCACTTTTACAGGCACAAACAATTTTCCGTTCATGACCTTCGCCAGTTCAATGGTGAGTTTTTTATTGGTAACAGGAGCCGGCGCCACCGCATTGTAACTACCTGATAAATTTTGGTTTTCGATTGCATAAATATAAGCCCGGCAAACATCATCTATATGTATCCA
>JBGSIG010000254.1:0-7769 GCA_041742655.1 Ferruginibacter sp.
ACCGATAATGTATCAAGCTTACAAGTTCCGATTATATCCAACAACCGAAATATGCACCTGAATTCAAGCATCTTGGCACAGCAGCCATTGCTCCTGCAAATACAGTGGATTTTCACTTTGTTAACATTCCCCATGTTTATGTAATGGCCGCATCATACAATTCTGCTTATAATGCTCCACTCACCGGCTTTACCGATGATGGCAAAAAGGTTCTTGCAGTGGTAAATGAAGTTTCTATCACTGGAGTATTTAAAGAATCGCTTAAATATAAAGGGCCCTTCTTTGAGGGTGATTTTGATCCGGTAATGAAAAAAGCTTTGGCGTTAAATGAAACAGGTCAGCGTAAAACCCCTTGCCCAATACTAATTGTACATGGAACTAAAGACGATGTTGTGAATCCTGAACTGACTTTAATTTACTTGCCAAAATCACAAAAAATTGGAAATACGATCAAGGTTTCCTGGTACAAAGATAAAAATCACAGGACTGTGATTGCTGAAGCCAGAATAGAAATACTGAAATGGTTTGATGATAGATTGAAAGGAAAACCAGCGCCAAAAGAAAAATCAGTTAATTAATAAATGACGCAACTTCTGTAATATCAATAAAACAGAACTAAAGAAATTTAAAAATATTAACCTAACAGAAACCATTAAAGAGGGGTAATTCCCTATTTGTTCGCAAATAGTTACCTTAAGTTTTCCTGAAAGTATTTACTCAACGAAACCTTTAAAACACTTAAACCCGAAAAGACCGTAAGCCCTTTTTTTTCGCAAGGCCCCCTGCGGGAGACTTTGCTGAGAAGGATAGCGCTGAAAAACCATTTAACCATCGAACCATTTAACCATTTCGTTTTTGGTTGCTGGTTGTTGGTTTCTCCGCCTTGGTTCGTGGCAGTGATGAAGAGGGATTTGGGATTTATGATTTGCATGCCATCGTGTATGAATGACGCATTTTTAGTGATCATACATTCCCTATGCTGCATGGCTGAGCTATATATCTTTTCAGCCCCGAGTCTCCCTTGTTAAAGCTTCCCAGTCGAGTCTCTGCGCAAATATATTACTCTAACAACATGAATACGACGCAGGACTCGGCGTCGTTTTATGAAGAGTATCACCATAGAAATTATACATGTTTTGCTTTTAGTTTTTATCTTTAACTTTAGCAATAGAGGGCAGCAGTTTCGGGCTGGGTTATAAAATATCCCGCCTGCTGCATTACCCGCAAGTGGTGCGTTTCACTATATTAAAGACTTCCAAATAAAAAGACATGACATTAAATATTCTGTATGCGTTTTCCGCGTTTAGTTTACTGTTTTTATCTGGCTGCTCGACAAGTAATAAAGAAATAAAGAAAACAGAATGGCTAATAGGAACATGGGAATGTAAAACGCCGGAGGGAAGTCTGTATGAAACCTGGAACAAACTCAACCAATCTGAGCTCGCCGGGAAAAGCTATTTTTTAAATAATCAAGACACAGTTTTATTTGAGACCATTCAGTTAATAGAAAAAAGCAACAAGTTGTTGTATATCGTTACCGGAAAAACTAAGGTGAACGAATCTCCTGTTAGTTTTGAATCAATCGTTAGTACCACAGATCAATTTATTTTTGAAAATAAGCATCACGATTTCCCCCAAAGAATTTCATATCAAAAGGTTGGTTCCGATTCTTTGTTAGCAGAAATATCGGGGTATAACAAAGGCAAAGAAGGAAAAGAAATGTTTCCAATGAAAAAAATAAAATGAGAGGCTACAGCACAATACGAACTGTTACAGTCAATTTTATGACTACTCCCTTCGAAGCACCGTCTCCGGCACGGGACGTTGCGTAAACGAAAAGGAGCCCAACGCCCTAAGAAAACAAACAAACCCACGGAACAACCTTGCTAAGAAATCAAAAAATGTTACCTGCCCTGCATTATTTAAATTTTTTGCACAATTGAAAATACATAAGTAGAACATTAGGAGCCAGGTGTATTAAACGTCGGGGTCTCACGGAAGTGCTTTACGCCCTAAACCAGAGTGCCCACCCGGGTTGTGAAATAAATATAACGGCAAAGATCGCAGCTATAATAGTGAGTTAGTTTAGGCAGGTGGATTGGACTTCTCAGGCTTGTGTGAAGTTTGTTGGATTTTAGGCGTACAGTGTATTAGGGATGTGGAACGATTCTTCAATTTATATTCTAATTAAAAAACTGGCCCGCAATAACATTCATGAGTTGCATCATCATCATCACCATTACATCTAAAATTAAACTGTTGCCAACAGTGAAAAAAATAATAGCCTGGCAGGAAATGCAAAAAAATAATTTCAGAAAAGGTTCCCACTATCAAAACAATCAGTGCCTGGCAAGGCAAAACAAAAAGGCATGGTAATTGAATATTGCAATGACGCTATACTGAATTTTATAGTATTTAACTCAAACACTATTTTACGCTAAACTTATTTTTTATGAAAAAGATGATCAGTGTTTTGTCATTTGCAAGCATATTGATGATGTTGTCGTGCACCAACAACAGCGATGAAAAAACCAGTACAAAGGAAGCGGCCAAAGAGGCTAAAAAACCTGCCGTTATTGAGGTTCCGGCTCCACCACCGCCGCCCTCACCACCAAAGATTGTTATAGAATTACCGACGCCGCCACCGCCGCCACCGCCAAGACCTAAAAAAAGGAAAGGGTAGATTGTGATATATATTTAGAGGAAGAGGCTGTCTCAAAAATAGAGGCTGCCTCTTTTTTTATGGAATACATTGCGGTTACTAATTTCTATAATGGCATTTTCCCGTTTTGTGGATTTAATGTAACACTGTGCGCATTTATATAGCTAGCAACCCAGGCATATAAGCAAATTATTGACAAGCTTTATTGGATTTCAATCTCAAAACCGGGAGCGTAATTTTTCTATAGTGCATACCTTCTTCGCAATAATAAAGATGACAATTGGTCAATGAAATATTCTTCTGTCTTGGCGGGGTTTTCACAGCATACGCTAACTTTCGAAACAATCCATCAGTGAAACCCTGACGGATAAAACAGTCTCCCATATCTTGAGAATGCAATGGTGGATTGCCTTGGTGACGACACTAAAACACCTGGATTAAGCCCTTGGTTTTTAAAAGCAAAATTCTAACTTCGATAGCGCCTAATATCATATATTTACGAGTTACTTTAAACAACCTTCAAAATTATTCTTTACATCACTGCACGATTTTTTAATTGGCAGGATGTACAGTAATGCAGCAAAAAATTGAAGTGCCATTTACAAATTGAATCTATAGTCAATGAAAGTCTCAACACGACCGAAACAAAAAACTGCTTTGTTTTTATTTTTTTTCCTTGCTTTCATTTTTACATGGTCAAACTGGATTCCACAGGCTTTTGTATCTCGTGGCTATTTACAAATTGAAGTTCCCAATTTTTTAACGTTTATTGCTGGCTACGGCCCTGCACTGGCAGCAATTATTACAATTACAATATTCGATGGCTCACCAGGTCTAAAGAATCTTTTCAGAAGGCTTACCTTATGGAAAGTAGGCATTGTCTGGTATATTGTAGTCTTGCTTTTACCATCCGAAATGAGTTTATTAGCCTTAGTTCTACACATGGTTTTTGATTCAAATACTGTTTCTACTTTTACCCTTTACTCACTTCAAAATACACTTTCGCAAAGTGACTTTTGGAATAATTTTTCGATGCTATCAATTATGTTTTTGTTTGGATTTGACGGCTTGGGAGAAGAATTAGGATGGCGAGGCTTTGCTCTCCCCACTTTATTAGTAAAATATAAAGCACTTTTTGCCAGTGCAATCTTGTGCTTTTTCTGGACACTATGGCATTTGCCATATGCACTTACCTTGAACAGTGCAATGTCGGGCCAGCCATTTTATTCTTTTATACCGGGTATGTTGGTTTCATCAATTCTGCTCACATGGATATTCAACAATACCAAAGGCAGCATTTTGTTGGCTATTTTATTTCATGCTGCCAATAACATAACGTATAACGTGCTGCCCAAACTGTTTCCTGAAGTACATGCTGTAGGGATTTGGAACACAATTGTTCCTTGGATGGTGGTTCTTTTGGTTATCATTTATTTTGGACCCACTCATCTTTCAAAAAATCCTAAAAACATGCCACAATGGTCTAACATGATGCCGTAATTTCAAATAATTACAGAATGCATTTTTCTATACTAATTTCCTTAATAAAATTAATCTATCGGGAATCGAAGGATAATAAAGCGAACGCACAACACGGCGTTTTCTGCTATGCTGGCTGAAGAATATATCCTCTTCTCAGCAACGTCTCCGGCACGGACCTTCTGTCCAGGCGGGGTTTTCACAGCATTCGCTAACTTTCGAAAAACGGCATCCGTGAAACCCCGCCGTATAAAATAGTCACTATATCTTGCTTCCTTCTTTCATTTATGTAGCTTTAAGCTATGGCAGTAAAGTTCAAACATAGCGATACCTTCTCTACCTATTTTATCACTTTCACTTGCGCAGAATGGATTCCGTTGTTTGACATTACGCAAACCTACGACATGGTATATAAGTGGTTTGCTATTTTAAAAGAGAAATACCAGGCCGATGTTATTGCATATGTCATTATGCCTAACCATCTCCATTTTGTAGCGCATTTTCATAAAGAAGGATTTAACCTTAATACGATCGTCGCTAATGGTAAAAGATTTATTGCTTATGAGATCATTAACCGGTTAGAAGAAAAAGAAAATGTGGAACTGTTGCATCGTTTGGAATGCCTTGTTACAGAAAGGGAAAGAAAAAAGGGCCAGTTGCACAAAGTATTCAAAGAGTCATTTGATGCAAAACCAATCATAACACAGCAGTTCCTGTTACAGAAAATTAACTACATCCATCACAATCCGGTACGTGGCAGGTGGATGCTAGCAAAAGATTATGTCGAATATGAACACAGTAGTGCTTCTTTTTATGAAATACAATTGGTTAAATGTTACGAGCCCTTGCATTATTTGAATTTATAGCACAATTGAAATTACAGAATTGGAACCTTAGGTGGCAGTAGTATTCAACGTCGGGGTTTCACGGAAGCACCGTATTATTTTCTTAGTGAACGATGTGAAAACCCCGCCGGGACATAAAATAAATGAAGCCTAAGGTGCTGAGTGTTTTAAACGACCTTCCCGGCATCGTCTCCAGCAACGGGACTTTGCGTAAACGATAAGCACCGCAACGTCCTCAGTCAATACACAAACCCACGATGAGACGTTGTTGAGAAATAAGAAATCGGCTACATTGAACGGTTGGTTTTTAAACGTAAAATTTTAACTTCGAGAGGAGCTAATATCATATATTTACTTGTTGCCTGCCATTTTATCACCGACCGCATTAACCAACAATGATAGAAAATTTACCAACTTATATCCCAATATTTTTCGGACTCACAACAGTTGCGACACTCTTATTTTTTTATTTAGCAGTAAAAAAATCGACTTCTGAAACAACTGGTAAAAAAGCGACCTTAATTTTATTCTTTTTGATAATATGGTTGGTAATCCAAGCGGTTTTGACACTCAAAAATGTTTACAATTCTGACACGACTTTTATTCCACCAAAAATTTTGTTGTTTGGGATATTACCAACCATCTTGACAATCATTCTACTTTTTGCAACACGAAAAGGGCGACAATTTATAGACGCTTTACCGCTGAAAAATATTACTTATTTGAATATAGTAAGAATTCCAGTGGAAGTGATTTTGCTTTGGTTGTTTTTAAATAAAGCTATTCCGCAACTTATGACTTTTGAAGGACGGAATTTTGACATCATTGCAGGAATTACGGCACCATTTATTGCATACTTCGGTTTCACAAAAGGGAAATTAAGCATACAATTAATTTTAGTTTGGAATTTTATTTGCCTTGCTCTTTTATTGAATATTGTAGTCAACGCTTTTTTTTCGGCACCATCGCCTTTGCAAAAATTTGCGTTTGACCAACCAAACATTGCGATCATACACTTTCCGTTCAGTTGGTTGCCGACTTTTATAGTACCTATTGTTTTGTTAGGACACTTAATATCAATTCGACAACTAATAAAAATACAATCTGCCTGACAAAAACGGCAAGCAACATTGGGTTCCTATTTCGGTTTTTAGAGCGTTTCATCTTGCAATTCAGAAGCTACTTTTTAAAACAATATTCTAACACTGAATACTATATCACTTGCTCAATCGCTTATAAATGATTTATATTTGAAAGGCAATGTTAGTTTTTAAATGAACTGACTTTAGTAGCGATACACAATACCTACATACTTTCAATTATAAAATACATCTTATGACTTGTAATTTTAAAAGCTTCTCCAAAGTTTCCATTTTATCGTGTGCCTTACTAATTTTATCTGCATCAGTAATGGCGCAGGACGGTACCATCTATCCCTTAGCAACCCCTGCTGAACCGAATGCCATACTGCTCGGCACAGGTGGTGTCGCCAATCAGCCAGCTACTGAAAGTTGGTTTCGCCAGTTGGGCGATCCGATGGCACGGAACATTACCACAGCTACCCTTACCCCTTTTCTTCCTAAACCGGGTACGGCAAATGGTGCGGCAGTGATTGTAGCACCCGGTGGTGGTTTCATGTGGCTTTCGATGGGCAACGAAGGCTGGGAGGTAGCACAGGCACTGGCAGACAAAGGCATTGCCGCCTTTGTGCTCAAGTACCGGCTTCAACCAACTGCACCATCGCTTGATGACTTTACTGCCTTTATGAATCGCCCCCGTCCAACACCACCACCCTCTTCCGACAGTTCGAAAAGTGCACCTCTACCAGCCCGGCCACAGAGGGATCTGTCTAACCAGTTAGCGGATGCCGAGGCCGCTTACGCCATGATTCTGAAACGTGCCAAGGAGTGGGGTGTAGATACCAGCAGAATAGGTATGATCGGATTTTCGGCCGGCGCCGGCCTCACCATGCATTCAACACTGCATTCAAAAACTATGAAACTGGCTTTCATCGGTCCGATTTATGGCGGAATGGGCGCAGTAGAAGTGCCAAAGAATGCTCCTGCTATGTTCAACGCAATTGCCACCGATGATTTTCTTTTCGGCGGCCAGTTTGGAGTGATTGAATCCTGGTATAAAGCGGGCATACCTGTAGAGTTTCACCTGTATCAAAACGGCGGCCATGGTTTCGGGTTAGGAAATCCTGACAGAACGAGTAATCGATGGTTTGAAGCTTTCATATACTGGTTGGAAGTAAATAAATTTCTCAAGGCCAAATCCATGTAAAGAAATTCATTTCTGTCCCGGCGGGGATTTCACGGAAGTACTGTATTATTTTTTAGTGACTAAGATGAAAACCCCGATCAGGCAGAACTGTATTGCAGTGTTACAATTTTAGCAACTTAAGATAATTACGAACACATATGAAAAGTCAACTGCTGACAATTACGATTTTACTGGGTTCATTTTATACAATGGCTCAAAAATCTATTCTCATAAACAATGTTCAGATTTTTAATGGTAAGGATGAAAAAACCATTACTGGAAATGTGTTGATCGTTGGCAACCTCATCAATAAAATTTCCGCCTCGCCTATTATGACCATCATGAGTACAGATGTAACTACCATTGATGGCAAAGGAAAATTTTTGATGCCGGGGCTGATTGATGCACATACGCATATCATGATGGAATCCATGAACATCATGGAACTGATGAACAGCGACATCGAATACATTACTGTAAATGCGGTTAAATCTGCAGAGAAAGACCTGATGCAGGGC
>JBGSIG010000255.1:0-4698 GCA_041742655.1 Ferruginibacter sp.
TCGTCACTTGTTGATGTTGGGTATGAGACAGGGTTGTCAGTAGGGAAATAATCTGCTTCTTTCCAAAGAGGTGGTCCCGCCAAGAATCGAACTTGGATCTAAAGTTTAGGAAACTTCTATTCTATCCATTGAACTACGGGACCAGTATTGTAAAATTTGGAGTGCAAAAGTAACAAACAACACAATAGCTTCCAACATTCATTGTACAATGCAGCTGTTTAAGGGTACTTGTGGCTTAAACATTCAGCTTCGTAAATTTCTTAGCCTTATCTTTGCCATCCAAATTTTTTACAGTTATGAAGTGGTTAACCCTGGTTATAAAGTATCGTTTGTGGATAGGAATAGGCTTGTTGGCAGTGGCAATTTTTACGAATATCCAGGCTGGTTTCTGGCCCTCGTTTGTGTTATATCTTACAGCCGTTATTTTAATAGTGGGTCATTTTATATTTGGTCCTATGCGCCTCATCCAGGAATGTATGGAAACCGGCGATATGGAAGCTGCTAAAAAAGTGCTGGATTCTATCTGGTTTCCCGCTTTATTGATAAAGCCTATCCGTTCTGTTTACTATACGGTAAAGGGTAATTTGGATATGGCAGATCAAAATTATGAAGGCGCCGAAAAGAATTTAAAAAGAAGCCAGGCGCTGATGGGTGATGGCACTGGTATCATGGGCGGCCAAATGAAACAGGCCGAAGGTGCCAATAAATTGCAACTGGGAATGCTGGCAATGCAGAAGGGTGATATGAAACAGGCTGAAAGCTATATCCGCGGAGCAATACGGTCTGGGTTGCCTGATAAAGAAAACGAGGCGGCCGCTTATTTACAATTATCGTCTATCATGATCAATAAACGGGAATTCAGGGCGGGAAAAGAATATTTTAGAAAAGCCAAGGGCCTAAAACCTAAAACCCAGCAAATTGCCGATCAGATTAAGCAGATGGAGAAATACATTACAAGGATGCCTGGATAAATACTACGATGTCAGAACCATTGTGTAATACATTCCTAAACGAAGCTTACTGTTTCAGTTGACTTTCCAAATAGATTCTCCACTGTTGAATGGCGGAAATCAAAAATAGCTTTCAATTGTTTCTTTAAAAAAACGCTGTTGGCAATATCTCCCAAAAACCAAAAAGGAATTTTATAGTGTACAATATCCGTCATTTCTACACCGCTGCCTTTTGTTTTAAAATGATGCTGGTGATGCCATAAACTGTAGGGGCCATATCGCTGTTCATCTATAAAATATTTCTTTTCTTCTACATGCGTAATTTCGGTCATCCAATATAAAGGAATACCCAGTAAAGGTTTTACGGTATATTCTATAATTTGTCCGGGGTACATTTTTTGACCATGATGTTTGGAAATGACGGTAAAGCCCATATTTCCAGGCGTTATTTGCTGCAGGTTTGCGGGGTTACTAAAAAAATCCCACGCTTCATCAAGCCCAATAGGTAATTGCTGCACTGTTTTTAAAGAATATACTTTGCTCATTTTGCCGTTTTATCATCTAACAATAATCCATTCATTTTGTTTTTCTTTCAGATCAACAAGCTATCTTTAATACGTTTCAGCGGCAGGAAATAAGCCGAAAAAATTAAGGGTATTCAGTTAACTTTTTAATAGCCCGGAATCATTAAAAACGCTTTTTAAACAGCTATGCAAACATATCAGCAACAACTGCAAACAAAATTTAACGAAGAGTATAAAAGGCTAAACGAGCAACAACGCAAAGCCGTTGACACCATTGAGGGGCCGGTGATGGTAATTGCCGGACCGGGTACGGGCAAAACACAAATTCTGGCGGCAAGGATTGGAAAGATATTATTGGAAACCGATACAAGCCCTGAAAATATTCTTTGCCTCACCTATACTGATGCCGGGGCCATTGCCATGCGCCGCCGTCTGCAGCAGTTTATTGGTGCAGATGCTTACAAAGTAAACATCTTCACTTTCCACGCCTTTTGCAACGAAGTGATTCAGGACAATTTATCGCTGTTTGAAAAGACATCGCTTGATGCCATTTCCGAATTGGAAAACATACAATTATTTAAAATCCTTATCGACAGCTTTCCCAAAAATCATCCTTTAAAAAGATACCGGGGCGATGTGTATTACGAGATCAACAATTTAAAAAATTTATTTTCCTCTATGAAAAGGGAAGGCTGGACACCCGCCTTCATTCATCAAAAAATAGACGAGTATACTACCGACCTGCCATTGCGGGAGGAATACATTGCCAAAAGAGCTACGAAAGAATTTAAAAAAGGAGATGTACGTACCGACAAGATTGAAGAGGAAAAAGAAAGAATGGAAAAGCTTCGGGCTGCTGTAATGGAATTTGAAAATTACCAAAACCTGATGCGCAAAAAAAACCGCTACGATTTTGATGATATGATAACCTGGGTGATAAAAGTATTTGAAGAAAACAGTACCGTTTTAAATGCTTACCAGGAGAAGTACCAGTACATATTAATAGATGAGTTTCAGGATACCAGCGGCACGCAAAACAGGTTGGCGCAACTGCTGATTAGTTATTGGGAAAAGCCCAATGTATTTGTAGTGGGCGATGATGACCAAAGCATTTATCGTTTCCAGGGGGCCAATGTAGAAAACATGCTTGACTTTGCCACGCAATATACCAAAGACCTGATGACGGTTGTGCTAACCAACAATTACCGCAGCACACAACCAATACTGGATATCTCAAAAGAGCTGATCAATAAAAATGAAGAGCGGCTTGTAAATCAAATTGAAGGGTTAAGCAAGGATTTGTTGTCGGCAAATACAAAAATCAACGGGTTAAAAAATGAACCAGTGTTGGTGGAATATAATTCTGTAAAAGAAGAGATGGCCTCCATCACCAACGAAGTTTACCAGTTGATTCAGCAAGGCATAGCGCCCGGCAGAATTGCCATCATCTATAAAGAGAATAAATACGGCAGCGAACTGGCGCAATATTTCAAGTTAAAAAAAATACCTTTTTACAGTAAAAAAAGCATCAATATTTTAGAACAGCCTTTTGCAAAAAAAATAATCCAGCTGCTGAGATATTTAAATGCAGAGCATGATACGCCTTATGGTGGTGATGAAATGTTATTTGAAATATTGCACTACGATTTTTACCAGGTACCACCCATTGAGATTGCTAAAATAGCGGTAGAGGTGAACAACAAAAAATATGGGGGCGAACCAATTTCAATCAGGAGATTGCTGTTTGAAAAAGCAAATACCCCACCGAGAACTTTGTTTGATACCGGCTTAAATGCAGGGCTGAAAAACCTGAGTTTTATCATTGAGCAATTAATTGCAGATGTTGCCAACGTAACCCTACAGCAATTGTTTGAAAATATTATCCGCAACGCAGGGGTGCTTACCTACATTATGAAAAGCGATGATAAAATTTCGCTGATGCAATTGCTTACAGCCTTATTTGATTTTATAAAAGAAGAATCGGCCCGCAATCCATCCCTGCAGTTAAAAGGACTGGTAGAGATCATTGACCTGATGGATAAAGAAGGGCTGCCCTTACCAATGGTGCAAGTGTCTGGTAGCGGTAAGGGGGCAAACCTGTTAACAGTGCATGGTAGTAAAGGACTAGAATTCGAATATGTTTTTTTTGTTGGAGTGAACGCTTCATCATGGGAGAAAAAGCGCAAGCCTTCCGGCGGCTACAAATTTCCTGATACCATGTTTTCATCGCAACCTAAGGCTCGGGAGGAAGAGGAGTTGCGACGTTTATTTTATGTTGCGCTTACGAGGGCCGAAACGCATTTACAGTTGTCATATGCCAAATTGAAAAATGATGGTAAAGAAATAGAACCATCCATGTTTATTGCAGAAATATTGGAACAACATTTTTTACCACTGCAAAAAATTGCATTATCCGAAGAGCAATTAATGGAATTTGAATTGTTGCATTTTACAGACCAGGCGCCTGAGATTGAAAAATCAGAAGAAGATTTTATTACGGGCCTGTTGGATAAATTTGTAATGAATGTAACAGCACTAAGTGCTTACTTAAATTGCCCGCTGGGATTCTATTATAAGAACCTGATTCGTATTCCATCGGGTAAAAGTGAAAACCTGGAATTTGGAAGTGCGATCCACCATGCACTGGAAAAGTTCTTCAAAAAAATGCTGGAAAGTAAGCAGGAAAAATTTCCATCGAAGGCTGAAATGGTGGATGATTTTAATTGGTATATGAAACGACACCGGGAAAATTTTACCAAAGAAGCATTCGATCGCAGAATGGAGTATGGCGATGAAGTGCTGAAAAACTATTACGATAAATACATCAATACCTGGAACAAAGTAGTGTCTATAGAACGCAATATTCGTGGCGTGGTTGTAAACGACGTGCCGTTAAAAGGTAAGTTGGATAAGCTGGAATTTAATGGTAAGGAAATAAATGTGGTGGATTATAAGAGTGGTAATATTGATAATGCCCTACCGAAGATGAAACCGCCATCTGATAAAGATCCCAATGGCGGGGATTATTGGCGGCAGGCGGTTTTTTATAAACTGCTTATTGATAATTATGAGCAAAAAGACTGGAAAGTCATCAGCACTGAATTTGATTTTGTTGAACCCGATAAAAAGAAAGAATACCGAAAAGAAAAAATTATAATAACGCCGCCGGATACAGAAACAGTAAAACAACAAATTGCTACCGTTTGGCAAAAAATTCAGGCTCG
>JBGSIG010000256.1:0-2000 GCA_041742655.1 Ferruginibacter sp.
CCTATCTCCTAAAGCGAGATTTTTACCCTGCGGAGTTAAGCAGGAATTTATTTTTGAAAAATAAAGAACTATTTATTATTGAAATCTAATACCATAAAAAACTATTTCAGCAAAAATTTGATTGTCAAAGATTCTTAAAAGCAATACAAATATTCCTAAAATACAACATAATCTACCCTTTTACCCTCTACTTTTCCTCCTGCTTCGGGGGAGATAGAGGGGATTTAATGTGCCGCCCACTCAATAGAATCTAAATCGATTCCTTCCTTATACATTTCCCAAAGTGGGCTCATTTCCCTCAGCCTTAACACTGTTTCACTTATTGCTTTAATAGTATAATCAATCTGGTCTTCTGTAGTAAAACGTCCTAACCCAAACCGCAGCGAACTGTGTGCCAAATCATCGCCCAAACCCAAAGCCTTTAAAACATAAGATGGTTCCAGCGATGCAGAAGTACAGGCCGAACCTGAGCTAAGCGCTATATTTTTATTAAATCCCATCAATAATCCCTCACCTTCTACATGCTTAAACGATATATTAGTTACATGTGGTAAGCGATATTCTGTGCTGCCATTTATATAGGCTTCTTCCAGTTTCATCAGTTCTGTTTCCAACTTATCTCTTAATATACTGATTTTTTTTGAATCTGATTCCATTTCTAACCTGCACAATTCGCATGCTTTACCAAAACCTACAATACCGGGCACGTTTAAAGTACCACTGCGCATACCTCTTTCGTGGCCGCCGCCATCTATTTGAGCCGTAACCTTCACCCTTGGATTTTTTCTGCGAACATACAATGCGCCGATACCTTTAGGACCGTACATTTTATGCGCTGTAAAAGCCATCAAATCAATACCGTCTTTATTAACATCAACCGGAATTTTGCCAACCGCCTGGGTTGCATCAGAAAAAACCAATATTCCATGCTTTTTTGCAATAGCGCTTATCTCTTTAATTGGTTGTACCGTGCCAATCTCGTTATTGGCGTACATAATAGAAATTAGTATTGTTGTAGGTTTTATTGCCGCTTCCAGTTCTTTCAGGTCTATCAAACCATCGCGTTTAACCTGTAAGTATGTCACCTCTCCACCAGTTTTTTCAATGTGCTTGCAGGTGTCCAACACCGCTTTGTGTTCTGTAGTTGCAGTAATAATATGATTCCCTTTACTTGCATACATTTCGTACACACCCTTAATGGCAAGGTTATCACCTTCGGTGGCACCACTGGTAAAAATAATTTCCTTAGGGTCGGCACCAACTAATTTAGCAACTTGTTCACGTGCATAATCTACCGCTTCTTCAGCTTCCCATCCAAATGGATGATTTCGGCTTGCAGCGTTTCCAAAATGCTCTAAAAAATATGGCGTCATCGCTTCAAGTACCCTAGGATCCATGGGTGTTGTTGCGTTATTATCTAAATAAATAGGCAGTTTTAACATATATGTTTTGTTTGTGAATATAACACGAAATTACTAAAAAAGGTTCTATTTTAGCTTAGTTATCCATCAACTCATTATCAATTTCCTTATTTCATAAACAAACGTTGAAGGAATACCTATTGTATGCTACAAATTGACCATATTGGTATCGCTGTTAAAGAACTCACAAGTTCTATTCCGTTGTTCGAGAAGCTGCTAAATAGTCAGTGTTACAAAACAGAGGTTGTAGAAAGTGAGTGTGTTACCACTGCCTTTTTTAAAACCGGGGAAACCAAAATAGAATTACTCGAGAGTAATACCGAAGATGGTGTAATTGCCCGCTACATAGCAAAAAGAGGAGAATCTGTTCATCATATTGCTTTTGAGGTGGCTGATATTTATGCAGAAATGGACCGCTTAAAAAAAGAAGGATTTACACTGATAAATGAGCTTCCGAAAAAGGGTGCGGACAATAAAATAATATGTTTCCTGCATCCAAAAGATACCAATGGCATTTTAATTGAATTGTGCCAGGATGTTGCCGCATTGCTTAAATCATAGGCCTTTGGCTGCTCCACC
>JBGSIG010000257.1:0-2555 GCA_041742655.1 Ferruginibacter sp.
ATGGCTTCACCGGCTTTGTTTAAACTTACCAAATAACCGCCCGAAGCAGAAGCGTCTGCAAGTTTTATTTCTCGGCTTTTTAGTGTAGCATTTTCTGCTTCTATAATATGTTTGTCAACAGCAAAAATTGATGTTGAATTAATAATAAAAATAAATGCAAACAGAAAGATTTTTGATTTCATAATTCTAGTTCAATGACAAAACAACTGTATTTTTTACTCATTTTAGAAGCTGTTTGAGTTATTTATTTTTGATACCAGCGGTAGCCCTTTGTGGCATCATCGTTGTTCACTCACTTGTACTGCATTCCTTTTTTGAACTTTAATTGTGTAACAGGCAAAACGATTTTTTGAACTCAACCAACTTCTATTCTTTAATTTTTTTGTTATGTTTTCAGTTATTTCATTTTAGTATTTATTATTTGGGCATTACTTGCACTATCACCCGTTTGTATCTTGCTAAAGCAGGTGTGCCTTTGTCTGTTGCTTTCAAAATAAAATGTATGGTTTCCGGCTTTTCAACAATGGGTGCTATCAAAGCCGTGCGGTATAAATTTTCTGCCAACGCAAACTTCACGGATTGCTTGTAAGTGCCCGCTTCGATATATTGAAACCACAAATAACTTAAATTGTCACCATCAGGATCAACAGAGCCACTTGCATCTAAATAAAATTGTTCGCCCGACCTTACAGTAATTTTATCAGGATGCTTCAATGCCGGTACCGGCGGATGATTTGCTTCTTTATACGTTTTGATTGTCCAATCCA
Source organism: Ferruginibacter sp. (assembly GCA_041742655.1). Classification (GTDB taxonomy): domain Bacteria; phylum Bacteroidota; class Bacteroidia; order Chitinophagales; family Chitinophagaceae; genus Ferruginibacter. The sequence goes on from JBGSIG010000257.1 coordinate 768, forward strand.
TACGTGCTGCAAAATCGTTTTGGAAATCATCTCTCCATCGCCATACGCTTACCTTATTGCCGGTAAAAATAGCTGTGTCACTTTTAATGGCCCTGCCATATGGATTGTATAAAACAGGACTGTACTGATCTGCAGCGTTCGTCCAGATGGGTCTTGTTACGGGATCAACTGGTACACCACCAGTAAAGCCTTTTACATCCAGGTCAGACAATTTTGGTTGATAGAGCTCATAGCGTCCGCCCCAGCCGCCCCAGTCAGGATGCTCGGTATCACTTAAGCCAGTTGGAATCAGGGAAAGCCACGAAGGCGTATCGCCTTCCATGCCATAACTAACATCAGGATACAAAGCGCCCAGCGGTCCATGATTTTGTTGAATGTTATCGGCCAGCCATTTGTTGCTGATGGTTTCATTATTTATTCCTGGAACAAAAATATGAATGCCCGTCCAGGTTGCTTTGCTATAACCACCGGGCGATACAATATAGAAAAGTTCCGGAAAGTTATTTCTCATCCAAATACCACTATCGTCCTGGTCAGAGATAGTGTACACTCTCAACTTTTTTAACAGCCTGTCAAATTCGCTACTGGTTTTTATTTTTTTTAATTTGAATAATGCCTGTGCCAATGTATTTGCGCCGCCCCATGCACATACCCACAACGGGCGGCTATCATTTTCTTCCAATATTTTAATAATCCATTCCGACCCTTCCGAATCTTTTCCATCACCTACCCCTTGCATTCCATATTCAGGCCTCCCTGATTTTACCAGCATTAATAAATTTTCTGCTGTGGGATAACCCGCTTCATGATTAGTAAGATTGGGCTGTACTTTACCATACGCTTTTATAACACGGTAAATTGACTGTGGATGCACTGTTGTTTTAAGATGAACAGAGGTTGTAGCAATCAAACCTTTAATATCCACTTGGTTTGCATAAAGAAGTAAGCGGATTAAGGTCTCTGTATCATCGGGCTCATTCTCTATATCGGTAAGCATAATCACCCTTTTTTGAGGAGCCTGAGAAAACCCAATAATGCAGAAAAATAGCAGCATGCTAAAAACTAATATTACCCGCTTCAGTAACTGTTGACGCATAATGTGCATTTATTTAATTTGAAAATAATGTATGTGTGTTTAGCTAAAATTTATTTCTATGTATTAAAACGCAAAAAAATTTATCTTTTTCATCATCAATTTTTCATTTTCCCCGGCACTTCCAATACTGCCTGCAACGCAGGTTTTGGTTCAAGATTCCTGGACCATAACAGTGGATAATTTGTACGGGCAGGAATAGGATAATCATTCTTCCAGCTCATGCTATCATCCACACCCCAAACGGTTACCCTTGCTATTTTATCTTTTCTTTTATAAAAAATGGCGAACAGTTCTGCCCATCTTTTTGCAAGTGTGGTTTGTACACTGTCGGGCAATCCTGTTTGATAAGGGTCAAGAAAAGTTTTAAATTCTTCGAGTTGAAATTGCTTATCGGCCATCCCCTGTCCTATTATCTGGCCTTCTTTTGTTAAAGGCAATACATCTACATCCAGTTCTGTTATCATTACTTTTACGCCGCATGCTGCATAGGCGTCAATAGCATCTTCAATGTATTTTGTTTTGGGATAATCTAAACCCCAATGGCCTTGTATGCCCACACCGTCAATGCGTATACCTTCTTTCTGCAGCATCTCTATCATGCGAACAATACCATCCCGTTTTGCAGGACGCCAGGCATTAAAATCGTTATAGTATAATTCAGTATTGGGCGAATATTGCGCAGCAAATTTGAA
>JBGSIG010000258.1:0-5172 GCA_041742655.1 Ferruginibacter sp.
CATTTTATTTTTACCAGGGTGTTTATTACAGGCCCTACCCCAATGGTGGTTACGAAGTTGTTGCGTCGCCTCTTGGTGCAACGGTTAAGCATTTACCAAAAGGTTCAAAATTGACGGTGATAAACGGTGAAAAGTATTACGAATTAGGAGGCACATTTTACCAGGAAGAAATAACAACAAAAAATAAATTACAATACGTGGTAGTTGGCACAGACGGCGTCATAAATACCATAGTGCCAAATGAAATGCAGTTCGAAGAAGCGCCCGGTTCATCATATTAATGCCTAAACCTTGCACCGGTGCACGACAACATTAATGCAAATGGTAATTAACCTAATAAAAATATCGAACGTCGCCTTCTGGAATATATTGTCAGAAAGTGATTGATATAAAAATGTCAACGGGGAACAGAGAACGGTCGGCGTTTTAAATAATCAACAACAGGGGTGCGATTGATAGAAATAGAAGGCAGGCGTAGAGCCTGCTTTTTATTTGGGATAATTTTCTCTGAGAATTTTTCCCGTATGTGAATTGTGAGAAAATAAAATAACCGGCCCGGAAAAATAACCGGGCCGGATTGAAAAAAGCGAATTATAATTTTGCTACCAGCTCCGTGTCTTTTTCTACACTGGCATTGGGCAGAATTTTATAAGTAGTAATTACTTTGGTAGCGGTATTTTGTATCACTACAGTAATTTCATCATCTGTTGATCCTCCTTCCACTTCGGTACTCACAAACTGAAAATTACGAACCAGACCTTTTCCTCTTATTTTTTCGTAATAAATGGTGCCGGATTTATCCCTGATGGTGATTTCAAATTGTTCTACTGTTTCGTTTGTAAACGATAGTTGAAAAGTAGGGGCGCTGTTTACAACACCTACATATTTAACTGATACAGGGAAATTGCCCGTGGCTTCGCCTGCATAAGCAACAGATGAGCAAGCAACACCAAATAAGGCTGCAATGGATACTACAAAAACGCGAAAATTGTTTTTAGAATTTTTCATGATTAAAATTTTTAAAAGGTTAATAATAATAAAATGCGATTCTATTTTTCATTAACAGCAACCGGGGGAAATGTGTACATACTTCTCTTCTTCGTACAGCGTGCAATGATGGATGTTAGTAGTGAGGCATTATTTTTTTAGCCTGACGGATTAATTTGATAACGTAAAATTAAGGGGCTTATTTTGATAAGGCAAACAACGTTATAGCAGGTTTTATGTTGGTTAATACAGAAATAAAACGACGAAACCCTTTACAGGAAGTTGTTTAAGGATAGATATAAAATGATGCCCAAACTATTCTTTGAGAAAAAAAATACACCTTTGGTGCACAATATTATAATTTGGCTCGGTGTTGAACTGTTGTATTGTTGCATTATTTCATTGAACGGCCCGGTTATTTTTTTCGTTCTGCAAATTGATTCGCTGAACGTGCACCATTATGAAATGATCCTTTATTCAATTCAATTTCTTTTTCTGTTAATTCTATAATGTCGTAATTACCAAAGTCAGATATTGATTCATCAATTTAAAATAACATGACTATATCTTTTGGGCCAACTACTTTTTCGTTTTTAAATAGATAGTCTATGAGTCTTTTATTAAACGCTTGAAAAATAATAAGTCCGTTCTTTCGTAAATATTTATCAAGCGTTTTTTGGTACAATGATTTAATGTTTGCCGGAAACTTTGCATAGATTAAGGCTATTGCATCAAATAGTCCGGGTGTATCATTCTATGCCTGCAATTCGCCCACCTGGTAGTTGAAAGTTACTTTTTTTTTTCAGCAAGGCGAAGGGCTTTATTTTTTCCTTCAATACTTATATCAAACGCAGACACTTGACGCTGTATTAAATGTGCTGAAAATATTCTCCTGGCATTCGGATATGACGATTTATAAAAATGACCGACGCTCTGCAGATCATTTTAGTTTCAGTGCAACAGGATTTTTCAGTAGCAAGGTAGTCACGGCAATATTAATATTTGCAGTTATTTTTGTATAAACATTGAACAGTATTTATGGCCGAATTTGTAATTGACGCACGAAAGGCATTTATCGGACCCGGAATGGCTGTGCAGCGCATTCTTCCTTTTAGGTCACGAAGAATGGTGGGGCCGTTTATTTTCATGGATCACGCCGGGCCTGTAACACAGGCACCTGTTGATTGGCATTCTATGGATGTGCTGCCTCATCCGCATATCGGGTTATCTACTGTTAGTTATCTTTTTGGCGGAACAGTAACTCACCGTGATAGTCTTGGTGTGGAGCAGATAATAAGGCCGGGCGAGGTAAACTGGATGACTGCCGGAAAAGGCATTGCGCATTCGGAACGTTTCGAAGACCCGAAAATACTTTCTGAAGGCGGTCTCGAAATGATTCAAACATGGGTGGCGTTGCCTGAAAAAGATGAAGAATCCAATCCTTCTTTTTACAATTATAGTCCGGATCAATTACCTGTTGTCACCGATAAAGGGATCTGGATGCGATTGATTGCCGGCAATGCTTACGGGCTCAATAATAAAGTGAATACTAATTCTCCTTTGTTCTATTTACACGTTGTACTCGATACAGGTGCAAGGCTTGCACTTCCAACCGGGTATAGTGAACGGGCATGTTATATTGCAAAAGGATCGGTGGAAGTTGATGGCAATTTACATCCCGGCGGGCGGATGCTCGTTTTTGCGGCGGCCTCCGAATCGGTTATTATCGCAAAAGAAAAGACAACCCTTATGCTGTTAGGTGGCGAACCATTGGGTGAACGTTTTATCTGGTGGAATTTTGTATCCTCAAGAAGGGAGCGAATAGAACAGGCAAAGGCAGACTGGAAAGAAGGCCGCATCATTCTTCCGCCAAACGATAATAAGGAATTTATTGCTCTTCCTGAAGACAAATCGAGACCCTCAGATATGCCCACGCCAGAGCCGCTTTCTTGAATGTAATGATTTGGGGATATGCCATATAAAAAGGAACGGATACTTTATCATGCTGATTACACCCACCTTCAGTTTTCAAATCTGCTGACGGCTTACCTTTCGGAAAACCTGCGCAGTTTTTTTTAAACTTAAAATGAAATGTGAATAGCTTGTTGAAATGTTGCGCCTGGCTGTACAAGCGCTGAGCATTGTAAGCAATTTTACAACGATAAGGCGAGACTTTAAAGAATCAACCCCGATACTATTACGGGGCTGATTTCTTTGGGGGTAATTTATAATTTAGCTATAAAGTTATTCTCTTTCCCAGTACTAGCATTGGGAAGAATTTTGTAGGTACTAACTTCTTTCGTTGCAATATTTTTAATACTTACAAGAATTTCGTCGTCTGCATATCCTCCGTCTGCAACATTATTAACAAACTGGAACTTGCGTGATAAGTCTTTACCTTTTACTTTTTCATAGTAAATACGGCCAAAATTATCTGAAATAGAAATTTCATATTGCGATAGCGAATCGCTGGCAAAAGAAATTTCAAAGATTGCAACATTGTTGGAAGTGCCAACAAATTTTACTGTTACAGGGTCGGTGCCTGTAGTTTCTTTTGCGTGGGCAGCAGTTGTAAACGCTACATTAAATAAAGTTACAAGTGCTACTAACAGGGGGCGAAAATTGTTTTTAGAATTTTTCATAATTTAATTTTTAAGGGGTTACTAAATAATTTTGTTTGTTTAATAAATAATAAAATACCATTTCTATTTTTCATTAACAGCAATCGGGGAAATGTGTACATATTTCGTTCTTCGTACAGCGTGCAAGGTTGGGTGTTAGTAGTGAGGCTTTTTTATATTTTTTTCGGCCTTACAGATTAATTTGATGATGTAAAAGTAGGGCGGCTTTTTTTATGAATCAAACTAACTTGCGTTGTGTTTTATGTTGGGTAATGTGTTAGGAAAACTTTAAAACCCTTTTCGGTAAAGGGTTTTAAAACATTTGAAACATGATGCCCAAACTATTTTTAGGTGTAATTTTTACGTGCGAGTTTACAATTTGGTAATACTGCAAGGGGATTTTTTTGATATTCCACATTTTTTAAAATAAAATTCAAATGAATAGGTTGCAGGTTTTTGCAGCAGAAATTTAAAGCTAATACGGCGGCTTTTTTTGTAGGCGTTGCCGCTAAAAAATATTTTAATGACTATTTTTTTGATCAATCATAGTGATATAGAGATACTCTACTTTTTTTCTTGCCCATGGAGTTTTTCGTAAAAAGGTTAAACTCGATTTGATAGTTGGGTTGCTGTTGAAACAATTGATTTTTATAATTTGCCCAAGTTCTTTCCACCCAAAATGTTCCACTAGTTCTGTTAAAATTGATGCTAATGTTTTTCCATGCAGCGGATCTTTTGCCATTGTAAAAATTTTACTTTTTTTAAGTTGGTACAAAACGAAAACAGTGTTTTGATATGACTATTTTCCACTGCAAAGGTGTCTATTTAATCTGGTACTAAGCGCCGGTAAGAAAGTGTTGGTGCTTTTAAAATCCAATAGATTAAATGTCATTCTTTATTAAAAATTAAAGAAAACGAAAACGTCTAAACTTCAAAATTAAGTAACCAGGATAAGCTGGTAAGGCAAAAGATTGCTGGTGAAATAGTAAAATTGGGGGAATATTTTTTTTCGTAAATTTAATGGTACTTTTTTTGCATGTTGCATTCGCATAATTTTGTACACAGCTTTTGTTTAATGCAAATAATTTTTAATGTATTATTGAACCGGGTGGTTTATGCTTACGATTGCTTTTTATTGTTGAAAATAATTATATGAAGAATAGCACGAAAATTACACTTGCGCTGGCGGCCATTAGTACGGCTGTTATAGTGTCGTACGCAATGCAAAGATTGAAGACGAGGCGAATGGTAGCAAAGATTTCAGACGAGGGGTACGAAACAGCACAGGATATCTTGTATCCCGGTAGAATTGTTACGGGTAAAAAATTGCATTATGGTCCTGTGTTGCCTGATTAAAAACTGTTATTAATGCGGGCGATAAAATTTTATTTACATCATTCTTATGTGTACCTCGATAAAAAATCAATGCTTTTGTCCGACTGGCAATAGCATTGATACTACTCAGCCTTTGATATATGACAACATTTAACAGAACAGATTCAGCCGAAACAGATTTTCAAAGCCTGGTAGCTTTGCTTGATGCCGACCTGAAATTTAGAGACGG
>JBGSIG010000259.1:0-10604 GCA_041742655.1 Ferruginibacter sp.
CCGGTAACTTTTTCAATAGCACTGCTAAAGGAAGCCTTAATCTTTTTACTGAAATGATATTCCATGTTTGTGTTTTTAAATCCGAGATTAATGTGCAAAGTAAATTAATTCCAAAAATTTATAGATGAGTACAATTATACAATTGTCTGACAGTCGTCATATTTTACGGCATTGCCATCGGCTATATTTGTAAAAACTGAAAATTAATATTTTGAACTTAAATAATTTACTCCTCAGCACCTGCAGCAGTAATTTTATTATTATAGCAGCAACAATTATTAACTAAATAACAGTTAACCATGTTAGGAACACTTAATGATACACAAATTGAGAATTTACTGAGCAGTCAGATTATAGGACGGCTGGCCTGCACCGATGGCAAACAACCTTATGTTGTTCCGGTTACATTCAAATACGATGGCAAATACATCTATGGGCAAACCAATAAAGGCAGGAAACTGAAAATACTCCGAAAAAATCCAAATGTATGTTTTGAGGTGGACAGGATGACAGATATGCGTAATTGGGAAAGTGTAATTGTTTATGGAAAATTTGAAGAATTAGGTAAGGATGAAGCCGAAGAAGCAAGAGTAATATTTTTCAACAGGATATTCCCCCTGATGACGAGCAGCACTATCCATGCACATGAGCATGAAGTGACAGGAACTGTGAACGACAGCACCAGGGTGAAGTATGTGATGTACCGTATAAAAATAGAAAAAATTACCGGACGGCTTGAAAAGCAATAAAAACCTGCAGTAATAGGCATATAGAGACATATTTTATTTGATTAGCTATAAAACAAAAGTTACGTCGAGCCACAAAAAAATTTGTTTATTTTGGATGGTGAACATTCACAACTAAAATAAATTTCATCAAAGAGAAAAATAACATTGCCAATTGATTCCATGCCATGTGGAGCATTCCAAATTCGATAGTTATCGCATGTGGCTCCGGATTTTGGCTGGTGGGGACACCGGCCGTGGTTGTGCCAAGGTTGGTGCCCTCACCAACCACTTGTGGCCGCGACAATTTTGTCTGGTTCTAAAATAGGTTTACAGAAGGAATGCACCCTTTTCATGGAAGCTTTTATTGCCTACGTTTCGGGCACAATTGAGTTCACTGAAATTATAATTACAAAATGATCATAATCGTTTGCGGTTTACCAGGTTCAGGCAAAAGCTATTTTGCATCCAGTCTTGCAAAACTGATGAATGCCGAATACCTGAATAGCGACCTGCTGAGAAAAGAAATGTTTCAGCATAGAACCTATTCAGACGAGGAAAAAGAATCAGTATATAAGATAATGCTGCAAAAAATGCAGTATGCAGCAGCGCAAAAGAAGAGCCTTGTACTAGATGCAACATTTTATAAAAAAGAAACGAGGAAATCATTTACTGATAAGATTAAAGAGGGCAATATTTATTTTATTGAAGTATGGGCAGATGAAACAATTATCAAAGAGCGGTTGAAGCAAAGAAGGCCCACAAGTGAAGCAGATTATGAAGTATATAAATTGATTAAGCAATATTGGGAGCCATTGAAAAAACCCCATTTATTGCTGGAGTCAACAAATGAAAATATTGATAACATGCTGCATAAGGCTGCACAATACCTTACCTGAAAGATGACAACGGAGCAGATAAATAGACTTATTGATGCCGGAAAATTTCCTGAATCTACCATCAACAGAGATTTAATTGAAACACATATATCCTGGGTTATCATATGCGGTGAATTCGTGTATAAAATAAAAAAGCCTATTCAATATTCATTTCTCAATTTTTCAACTCCTGAACTGCGCAAGCATTTTTGCGGCAGAGAAGTTGAATTAAATAACAGGCTAACCAAAAATATTTATCTCGAAGTTTTACCCATATTTGAATTAAACAGTAGTTTAATAATTGGTGGAACTGAAGGAACGATCATTGATTACGCAGTAAAGATGCGGAAGCTTGATCCGGAAAAACAAATGGATATACTTTTATCGAAGAACAAAGTAACTACGTTTGATATCCTGAACCTTGCCGATAAAATTGCTGACTTCCATAAAAATACAGCAATCATTTATGGGAATGACTTGATGGACTTGCGGGCAGACTTTAACGACCTGGAAACAGAAAAACAATTTATCACTGAAAACCTGGGGCCAGGCAGCGGAAGCATTGTTAGCAACGCCATAGCTGCGTCTGATGAATTTTTAATGAATAATAAAGAACTGCTAAGCCAAAGGCTTCGCTCAGGATTCTTCAGGGATTGCCACGGCGACCTGCATACCCGTAATATTTTTTTATTACCTGCTCCACTCCCTTTCGATTGCATAGAGTTCAATGATCATTTTCGACAAATAGATGTGCTCAATGAAGCGGCTTTCCTTTGTATGGACCTTGATGCGTCGGGCAGAAAGGACCTTTCTGATTTATTTATGAAACATTACAATCTTCTTTTTCCGGTTATAAGAACGGAAGACGAACGCAAACTTTTTATCTATTATAAAAGTTACCGTGCCAATATACGGGCAAAAGTAAACAGCCTGCGGGCAAGAAGTGCCACGGATGAAGCCGATAAAATTTCTGCGCTGGCAACTGCAGAAAAATACCTGGCGCTGATGAAAACCTATTTAACAAGTTTGGTTAAATGAAATAGTAGTTAGCTTCCTATTTATTATGTGCTATAAACAGCGGCGTCTCTAATTCACTCATTAAAATATCAGCCATACTGGTTTTAAACCATCGGGATATTTCACTTCGCCGGTAAGCGCCCAATACTACCAATTCATTTGCTGGATGTTTTTTTAAATAGCGCAAAACCTGTTCTTCCGCGTTTCCTTTCACAACCTTAAACTCTGCTTTAGGAAAATGCCTTTTGATAAATTCCTTCATCAATTTATTGTCGGGAAGTTTTAATGTGTCTTTCTTTTTATTCTTAACAGTAAATACTTCCACAGGTACCTGCTTATAACCACCCAAAAGGTAACTAAACATTTTTACAGCATACAAAGAAGACGGGCCACCATCGTATAGTAGTGTTATTTTTTCAATTGGTTGATAATTGCCGGGTACCACTAATACCGGGCATTGCACATCAGTCAGTAAATCCTTCATAAACCGTGTTGGCGGGTTTTGTACGTAACGGGAAAATGTTTCATGCTCACTAATAATGATTAAATCGGCAAACATACTTTCATGTTTCAGATCCTGAAGGGCAAAGTTTTTATCTATGTGAACTGAGAAATTTATGCCAGCTTTAGAACAGCTTTGTTCAAATATCCGCACAGCATCTTCTCTTTTCTTTTTATCCTTTTCATCTAGCTGTTTGATTTTTTCTTCCGCATTGGGGTAACTTTTTAAAATTTCTACAATATTGTATGTCCTGTAGAATAATTCGTCAAGGAAAACACCAAACAAGTGAGCATTAGCTGTATTGGCCAGCTCTTGTGCATATGCCAATGTACTTTTTGAAATTTTATACCCATCAAAAACAGCTATAAACTTTTTCATTTGTCATAAATTTTAATGTATTAACAAAACTTATTTACTGCGCTTTACAGTTGAAACGCCGGCTTTTATCAAAACATGAAAAGAACCCTGGGCAAAAGCACTCCCTTCTTTGGCCGTGGTTGGTGTTTTCACCAACCACATGCTTTCACAACATTCAGTTTATGTTATTTTAAAGGCATCCTTCTTTTCCGTATTTAATTTAACCATGTAAAAAAAGTTTAATTTCCCCTAATATACAATGACGGCAGTCAGTGAAAAAAGTGATTGTTATAGTATTGATTGTATAAATGTCAGCAACCAGGAGCATTAACAACACAAAGCATGTTACAAGAATAAATACAGGTTTTTACTAATAAAAAAATTGTTTATGTGGCGGGGAAATGACGAACGGTAAACACGACGATTTTTTTAAGCAGTTTACCCAATGGTGCTTTTGCAAATCCATCCATAACGTTTTCAATTTTTTTCATTTTATTATGCGCAAAAGACTACTGAAGGCATTTAAGTTTCGTAATTACTTGTTCACAACACCCAATGTAAAAACTGATAGCCGTTCTTTTAAGACGTTTGTGGTAAAATAAATATTTTCACCGTTCAAGACTCACTAAAAGATCATTCCACCGTTATCAAACCAATTTTCCGGGAGTGTGCAATTGCTTCCCGGCTATGCGTAAACTGCAGCACTGCAATTTTATGGGCTTCAATTTTTTTGAGCACAGTTGCGGTGGCCGCTTCGTTGGCAGCAGCCACATTGCGGATATAAACTGCTGCAATACGGTCGCCATATTTTTGGGTGAGCGTTTCGTAAATATAGGGATCGCTTTGAGAGTTATCGCCAAACAATACAAAACGCTGGTGGGGAAAATGCACAAACAAACGCACGATCCTTAATAGTTTTCCTTCATGCTTCGTTTTGCCCGTTTTAAACAACTGGTACCATTTTTTAATTTGGCTTAGCAGGAAAGAGCCTTGTGGTAATTTGTTGAGGGTAAAAACGGTGACGAGATAATCATATAGGTTCCATTCGCTGCTGGAAACATAAAAGAATGGATTCGGTTCATTAGTGACGGTATTGGACAGCGCCAGCAACTGGTAATGTTTAACTACATCCTCAAACACCTTTCGTTGTGAAGGGGATTTAAACAACAATTCTTTCATTCGCTTAAGGCTGGTAGCGGAATGAGAGAGCATCACTGTATCATCTATATCAGAAATAAATGCGTATTGCGTAAGGTGCGGCACCACAATTTTGCCCTGCGTTTCGGCGGCCGTATCCATATCCTTCAAGGCTACCGGCAAGTTGTAAATGCCGGCGGGGGTGCTTTCAGCCGCCTGCCATTCCAATACAAAAAATCCATCATCCTCTGATACCGTTTTAATGGTTTGTCCCTGCCAGGTGGTTTTAACGGTCTGTTTGCCTACCGGATTTACAAAAAAAAGATTTAGAAGATGAAGGAGATTTCTAATGGCGCCATTGCTATTTACCGGTATTGCTTTTAATGGCTTTTCTAAAACATGCCCGAACAAAATCATGTCATGAGTATGTCCATATCCTTGGTATAATTTTAGCACTGTTTGTTTCGCCATAAATGAACCTGATTTTTAAACCATCTACATATGTTACCCAGCAATGATGTGCCAAATTTACTTTTTATTATCAACCCGGCTTCCGGAAAAAACGACATTGACTGGAAAGTAATGATCGATGATCATTTCAAGGATAAGCCGGTTAATGCCATTGTGCAGGTTTTGCCCGAAAGCTGTGACTTAGCCGAACTGAAGAAAAAGATTGAAAAGGAGCAGCCAGACAAAGTGATAGCTGTGGGTGGTGATGGCACCGTTAAACTAGTGGCGGAAGCATTGCTTATGAGCGATATTCCACTAGGCATACTACCTGCAGGGTCTGCAAATGGCATGGCCAAAGAACTGGCTATACCTGCTGATGCTGCAACGGCTTTTGAAATTATTGAGCATGGTGCATCTAAAAAAATTCACATGCTAAAAGTGAATGATGAAATTTGCATTCACTTAAGCGATATTGGCTTCAACGCATTTGTTGTGAAGAAGTTTGAAGAAGAAAATACAAGGGGCATGTGGGGATATTTCAAATCGGCATTAAAAGTATTGTGGCAACATCGCCGGATGAAGGTACAGATAAAATGTGATGAAGGCTATATCAAGCGGGGCGCAGCCATGGTGGTAGTTGCCAACGGCACCAAATATGGCAATGGTGTGGTAATTAACCCCATGGGCAGTTTGTATGATCAATTGTTTGAAGTGGTCATCATCCGCAAAATATCATTCACTGAGATATTTAAGATGCGCTTTTTAACTGGCGGGTTGAATGAAAAAAAAACCGAACTCCTGCAAACTTCCCGTCTTGTGCTTGCCTCTAAACACAACCTGCATTTTCAGGTAGATGGCGAATACCTCGGAAAAACAAAGATGCTGGTTGCAGAGATCATTCCCAACGCAATCAGTGTTTTGGTGCCAGCCATTAACTAATATTAATTTATGAGATGAAATGTTTTATGGAAAGTTACACCTTGCCGGCTTATAAAATAATTCTGAATTATTGCCACGATAATAATAAGGTGCCGTGAAAAAGCCTACAACATTTTAATTTCCTTCATCGTATCCCAATATTCTTTGCCATAGCTGATAAAAATTTCCCTTCCAGCTTTGATATCTTTTATTGCCGTAATAAAAACCCGCTTATCTATAATAATATATTTTGAGTTGTTGGTAAAACCGCTAACTCTTTTATATCCTTTTGCATCATTGGCAAACCGGGCATATACAGCATGGTGATGCCTTGCATCAATTACATGATTTTTGGTAACATAAAAAAGATATGGGTTGCAACCGGAAAAATCAGCCGCTTTCCAGGTGGTAATTTTTCCGGTATGTTCTGTAATAATAGTTCCGGCGGCAATATGTTTTTGAGTAAACAATCCTTTTCCGCACCCGGGGATCGTAGATTTTTTTACTTTTAAAAACTGGTTGGGTAATGTCATTAAGATTTTTTATATCATTAAAGATAACTTTTTATTCGACAGTTCGCCAGGCATAGCAGCGTATTAAACTTGTTGCATGGCGGGTTTGTTTGATGGGTATGTTGGTTTTTTAAATAAGTGTATCCAAATAAATATTACTAAACATCTACTTTCTGTGTGATCGCATAAATTTAAAAAACACAATGGTATGTTGATTAATTTCTACATCAATTGTGGCGATAAAAAAAAGTGGGTATTTTATTCACCAATATTATTCATGCAGAAAAAGATAAAAGCAATTGTGCTACCTCCGGTAGTATTTTAATATTGTGACAGGGGACTGGTTATTAACTTGCCTAAGCTTTCCTTTTTGTTTAAGCATACTTACTCATAACTCAGCCCTTTCTGATTTTCTTTATTAGAAAAATACAGCGGTTTAAATTCAGGATCGCCGCACTCGCATTTCACAATCATAGACGTACCTGCTGCGTTACCAAATATACTCGCTACAGCCGCATCGGCTGCATCCCGGCCGTTTGCAATCTTCACCAGCCCATTTACTGGCACCAGTTTAGTTGGATCAAAAAATATCCATTCGCCCCCGATAAAAGCTTCAAAACAAGCATGAAAATCTGGCGGATTTAAATTGTATGCATACCCGGTAAAATAACGGGCAGGGATGGTAAGTGCCCGGCACAATGCAATACCTAAATGTGCGAAATCCCGGCAAACGCCCACCCGTTCCGTTAAGGTGTCAAATGCCGAAGTACTGGCATTGGTTGCTCCACTGGTGTACTCAACGTTGTTATAAATCCATTCTGTAATGGCGGCCACTTTACCATAAGCTGTATCTATATTTCCAAATTCTTTGCTGGCAAGTTTCTGCAGTTTGTCACTCTGGCAATACCTGCTGGGGAAAATATACGGCATCACATCAGCGTCCAGTTTATTAACAGGCACCGCTTCTGAGAGTTTGCGCTGGTGAATGGTACTGTAATCTATCGCTACTTTGGCCTGGTACCGAATGGTGAATTTGCCCTTATCTTTTACCTGTATCCTCAGGAACCTGGAACCACTGACACCCGGAATCTCTTCCAGAGCTAGGTTGGGTTCAGTAACAAGGCTTTCTTCTTTAATTACCTGGCTACCGCTGCGGGCCGCCTGTATACTAAAAATAAAAGTGGTGGGCGAATACACCTCGTATTGCAGTTCGCTAAAAATGTCGAATATCATTCTCGTATTTGTTTTATGTATGCTAATTATAATTGGGGAAATATTTTATCCATCCAGGCGCCGGGCATTTCATCAAGGTAATGTTTTAGTTTCTCGTTCCACTCTGCAGATACCTGCTGAAGCTCATTTTGCTGGTACCTGTTTTCTGTGATGTGAAAACTGTTTTTGCTGTAAGTAACTATGTCAATCGGAAATTCTACATCATTGGAGCTTACCCTAACTGAATCAAATGACAGGTAACCTGCCTTCAGCGCCTGGCGCATGGTAGTGTCGGGATTAATGATTCGGTTCAATATTCCCTTGCCTTGCCCTGAATTACCGATGATGGCAAATGGGCTGCCCTCATCTAGCTCTACCCAATTACCTTCTGTGTATAACATAAACAATTTGTGTTCGTCATCGTTGCGCAACTGCCCACCAACAATAGCATTTAAATTAAACTTATATCCTGCATCCAGTAACGATTGTTTGTCCTCATCAGCTACTCTTTTAATTTGTTCGCCAAAAGCATTCACGGCCTTGTACATCTTATCATAAACAATGCCATCACTGATAAGTTCCTGAAAATAATGCACTGCCTTATCTCTTACAGAACGTAAGCCGCTGGTCATAATAAATATGCTTGCCTGGTGATGCTGCAATACCAGCACTTTTTTCTTTACTGTGGTGCTGGTACCTGCCGATATACGGGTATCCGCTATGCCTACCAGTCCATCTTTTGTTTTTATTCCCAAACAATACGTCATAAGCAGAGTTTACTATAATTTTCAAATACGTTAAATAATGATGCCAAATTGTTAAAGACATTTTTATAAATGCCGGGTCAGCAAAGAAACTAAACTTTCAGCAAGATGGGAATATCCGGGTAATATAAGTGTTGGAGAAAAAAATGAGTGCGTTTTGTAGCATTACAAACACGGTATCTTCTTTTTAAACTTCAACGGTCACAAAAAAGCCACAGTTATTGATATCAATAAAATAAAATTATCTTTTTCGGCCGCAGTTGCTGCAACAAAAGCATTGCATGGTTGTTAGCACAAAAGTAAAGTAAGGATAATGTATAATCATCTACCATTATTCTGATTTTACATCACGGAGAACGGCATGAGAAATGCTTAGTACTTAATTATCTTATTTAAAAAAATAAACCTGTTATGAAAACGATCATTTTAATTGCATTCAGTCTTTTGTCACTGGCCACCATTGCCCAGGACACGACAAACAATACAGACAAAAAGGCCAAATGGGAAAAAATGTTTTTAGTGAAGCCTGTAATAACCCATGGCATTGGTGTAAGCTTCCAGAATTTTGACGGTCTTAATCGCCGCATGGCCGAATTTCCTCAGTACGACGGTTTAAACAACACTATTTGGACAATCTCTTTTGGTTCTATGAAAGTAATTGACAACTTTGTATCGCAAATGACTGTTTCTGCCGGCAGCAGCTTAACCGGCAACCCCAGCGCAAAAAGCAGTGCACTGCGTACTCTTGGCGCCGGGCTCGATTTTGGTTATGATGTAATCCCCTCAAAAACGGTGATGTTATACCCAATGGTAGGCATCGGTGC
This sequence comes from Ferruginibacter sp., assembly GCA_041742655.1. Taxonomy (GTDB): domain Bacteria; phylum Bacteroidota; class Bacteroidia; order Chitinophagales; family Chitinophagaceae; genus Ferruginibacter. The sequence goes on from JBGSIG010000259.1 coordinate 9,297, forward strand.
AGAAACCTTTAATGCCATTTATTATCGGGATGTAAATGCAGTAGAATTTGATGCTGTGGCTAATTCCACCATCGTACAAAACAGTATTGAAAAAACAAAATTTGTAAACTCAGCTTTTACATACCGGTTGGGGCTGGGTATGTCTGTTAAATCGCCAAAACATGATGGTACCATTGGTATTCAGCTTGGTTACGTTTCAGGCTTTCACGACGAAAACTGGAAAAGTGCTGAATACCAGAGTCTCAGAAATGCACCTCAGGATGTAATAAAGCGTTTTTCGATTTCCCTTATTTTCAGTGCTGGTAAAATGATGGGGATGTAGCTAAAGATATGTTTACAAAAAAATTAGGGACTTCACCGGCATTTTTTATTTTTTGAATTTAGCGGTGGTGTTAAACTACTTTATAGAATTTTCATTGGTGTCAGTATCATCTGTTCTTTAACTTTATTCTAAATTTAACCCTTTACATGTTAAGCAGTTAAAATGAAAATAGAGAAAGCAATTGAAAAAGATCAACAGGTGATTGAAGATGAGCTTCAAAAATCTGCTGATTCAAATACCGACTCCTCAAAATCGCATGGCAAAATACTTGCCGAACAATTAACAGAAGCTGCGGAAACATACAAAAGAAGCACTGCTGGTACTTTTTACAGTGCATTGATTGCCGGACTTGAAATTGGATTCAGTTATCTGTTATTATGTACAGTTTTTAATTTTTTTTCACCCCGGTATAGTGAGGCGGTGGTATTTAAACTACTTGCGTTGGTTTACCCTGCGGGCTTTATTTTAGTGATATTGGGAAAATCATTGCTGTTTACAGAACAAACTTCGCTGCTTAGTTTGCCTTTTTTTCATGGAAAAGAATCTATTGGTAATTTGTTGAAACTTTGGGGTACAGTTATAGCCGGCAACATGATTGGCGGTTTTTTAATTTCATTCATATTGCTCTGGATTGGCCCGCAGCTTCATATTTTTAATAAAGAAGCGGTGGAAAAAATAGCGATTCATGTTACCGATTTTAGTGGACATGTAATTTTTGTAAGTGGTATATTGGCGGGATGGCTGATGGGATTGTTATCGTGGTTGCTCACTTCAACGAAAGATACTATCAGTAAAATTGTAATCATCGCACTTATTACTTCCATCATGGCTTTCACTAATCTTCACCACAGTATCATTGGAAATGTTGAAGTTTTTTCGGGATTGGTAAGTTCAGCAAAAATTACTTTTAGCCATTATGTGTTGTTTCAAGCCATGGCTTTGGCAGGCAATGCCGTTGGTGGTTTTGTGTTTGTTGGCTTGTTTAA